>JBDHSU010000005.1:0-72879 GCA_039808325.1 Variibacter sp.
AGATGCACGCGAATGCCGACCTTGGCGAGATCGGTCTGGATGAGTTCGGCGACGCGCTTGGCGTTCGGGTAGTACGGTCGGCTCACCGGCATGTACCAGAGCTCGGTATCGAAACCTTGCGTCAACCCTGCTTCATCGAGAAGCTTTCGCGCCTGCGCCGGATCGTAAGGGTAGTCGTTGATCGCATCGTTGTAGGACCACATAGTAGGCGGGATGGGGTTCTTGGCGGGCGCGCCCGCGCCTTGATAGACCGCGTCGACGATGGTCGCTTTATCGATCGCCATATTCACCGCGCGGCGCACGCGCATATCGTCGAAGGGTTTGCGCGATGTGTTCATCGCGAGATAGCCGACGTTGAGTCCTTCCTGCTTGAGAAGCTCCAGGGACGGGCTGTTTTCGATTTCCGCGACGTCACCCGGATCGGGGTAAGCCATCACCTGGCACTCCCCGGCCTTGAGCTTGGTCAGGCGGATGAGCGGGTTCGGTGTGATCGAAAAGACGAGCGTGTCGATCGGCTGGCGGCCCGCCCAATAGTCCGGAAAAGCGCGGTAGCGCACCGCGATGTCTTTCTGAAACCCGGCGAACATGAAGGGCCCGGTGCCGATCGGCTCCTGATCGACGCGCTCGGGCGTGCCGGCCTTCAGCATCTGTTCGGCGTATTCGGCCGAATGGATGGCGTTGAACGGCATCCCCATGTTGGCGAGGAACGGCGCTTCCGGGCGTGTCAGGGTGATGCGGACCGTCAGATCGTCGACTTTCTCGATCGCTTTCAGCATCGAGGCCATCGCCAGATCCTGGAAGTAGTCGTAGGTCGCGCCGGAAATTTTGTGGAAGGGATGCTCCTCCTTCCACTGCCGCATCAGCGAAAACACGACGTCATCGGCGTTGAGCGTGCGTGTCGGACGGAAGGTGCGGCTCGTATGAAATTTCACGCCGGGGCGGAGCTTGAACGTGTAGACCGTGCCGTCCTCCGAGATCGTCCACGACCGCGCCAGCGCCGCCACGAGCTTGGTTCCGCCCGGTTCGAACTCGATGAGATTGTTGAAGATCGGCCGCGCCGCGTTCATGCCGGTCGTCGTCGTCGCGAGTTGCGGATTGAGCGCCTCCGGGTTGCCTTCGGAGCAGAAGACGAGCGTCTTCGCGCGCGCGCCGGCGAGAGGTGTCAGCAAGATCGCAGCCAGCGTCACCGCAACGATCCGTTTCATTGCAGAAGCTCCATCTATGCCGGAATCGCGTTGGCCGCGGGCGCGGTTTCGTCGACGCGCGTCGGGATGACGATGGTGAATCGCGTGCCCCTTCCAGGGGTGCTCGTGGCCTCGATCCGTCCCTGCAAGGTCGACGTGACAAGGTTATAGGCGATGTGCAGGCCGAGCCCGGTGTTGCCGCTGCTCCGCGCGGTGGTAAAGAAAGGGTCGAACACGCGGCTCAGATCTTCGGGCGCGATGCCGCGGCCGTCGTCCGCGAAGACGATGCGCACATGACCGGGGCCGCTTTCGCCGATGGTGATCGCCATGTGCCCCGCGACGCCGGGCGCGTAGGCGTGCGTCACCGCGTTCATGAGAAGGTTGGTCAGAACCTGCCCAAGCGCGCCGGGGTAGGTGTCGAGCGCAAGTCGGTCCGGACAATCGATGGTCACATCGTGGCCCGTCTTGCGCAGCACCGGACGCAGGCTCGTCAGCAATTCATGCACCCAAACGCGCGCGTCGAACACGCGCCGGTCGGAGCTCACCTGGTCGGCCGCGACCTGCTTGAAACTGTGAACGAGATCGGCCGCGCGGGTGAGGTTGGAGAAAAGAAGATGCGCGCCCTCGCGCATCCGCTCGACGAAATGATCGAGCCGCGAGCGCGCGAGTTGGCCGCCTGCGGCAAGGGCACTGAACGTCTTGACCTCTTCGCCGAGCGTGGTCGCGGTGGTGAGCGCGACGCCGACCGGCGTGTTGATCTCATGCGCGACGCCGGCGACGAGTTGGCCGAGCGAAGCGAGTTTTTCCGACTGGATGAGGTCGGCTTGCGTGCGGCGCAGCTCCGCCAGGGCGTTATCCGCCTTGTCTTTGGCTTCGCGTAGCGCCGCTTCCCGATGGCCGATCTCGGTGACGAAGTAGTTGGCCGCTTGCGCCATGGCGCCGAGTTCGTCCCGGCGCTCCGCGTGCCGGATCGGCCCGGCGAGCGGATTGCGCGCGAGCGCCAGCATGTCCTGTTGCAGGCTCTTTACCGGCCGCGTGATCGAGCGTGCGACGACGAACGCTGCGATGCCGCCGAGGAGTAGGCCGAACGTGGCGCCGAGTACGAGGATGTTCCGCACGAAGCCGCCGATGCGTGCGGCTTCCCCGGCGAAGATGTCGTTGAGCGAGCGTGCTCCTTCGACCATCGAGGCTGCCGTCACGTCCATATCGGCCATCATGGCGTTCTGTTCGCGCAGGCCGCTGGTTGCCGCCGTCAGCCGGGTGCGCCATTGGTCGAGCGCGTCGATGATTTCGGTTTGCACGAGCGGTGAGATCGGCAGCACATCGACCGCGTCGGACAATTTCTTGCTGTCGTCGATAATGGCGGCGGCATCGTCCGGAGCGCGCCGCGCGAAAGCGTCCGCCGTTCGCTGTCCGAGCTTCAGCGTTTCGATGGCGACGTTCTGCGCCGCCTGTTCGGTCTCGTTTGCTTGAATCGAATAGGTGACGAGTTGCGCCACTTCGTCCTGCAGGGCGCGCTGGCCGGTGGAGCTTACTTTCAGGAGCCGGTCGGCCCATTCGGAAAGCTGCTGGCCCGCGCGCACGCGGCGCGGCCCCTCCGTCGGCTCCGGCGTCGTCGGGTCGGGCTGCCCGGCGACCAGGATCACATAGGTGGTGACAAGGGAGAGAAGTTCTTGCGCGGCGTCCTGACGCTTATCGGCCCGCAGCATCTGCGCCATCTCGTCGGCGACCTTGCGCAACTGCGCGATGCCGCGCGTCAGCGCCGTGTCGGCGTTCGATATCGCGTCCCAGTTCGTTCCGTAGTTGCGCTGCAATTCCTGCAGCGCGACGGCCGCGATCTGTGCGCGCAGCTCATGGGCGCGGTCGACGAATTCGCGGATGGCCCGAAGCTTGCGGTCTTTCTCGGTGAGAGAGGCGACCACATCCACGTTGGACGCGCGCTGCCGCTCGCGCGCCTGGGCGGTCAGCTTCGTCAGCGACGCGACGCGCGCGCGCATCTCCGCTCCAAGGCCGTCGTTCTTCGCGGTGACGACCATGAATTGCCGCATGCGCTCGGCATATCGCGTCAGCGCCTCGTAAGCGGCGGCGGCATCGCTCCGGTGCGACGAGCCGCGGGCGACTTTCTCCAAGGCGGTGAGATCGTTGCGGGCCTGCTCCGCCGTCTCGGTGAAGCGCACCGCATGCTCGGCGCGGTCGCCGGGCAGCGCCTGGACATAATCGTCGCGCGCGCGCATCGCGAGGACGAGGTTGCGGTAAATGGTGCCGGCGAGCGTCGCGCCGTCGCGGGCGCGCTCCGCCTCGTTCAGCAGGAGCCAGGCGGCAACGGCGATGAGCGCCGCGATGGCGATAGGGATGCCACCGACAAGCCAGACCTTGTAGCCGATGCGCATCGTTAGCCCCCGAATGCCCGCTCTATCCGGTCCCCGGGAGGAGCGGCAGAGCGCGCGCTGTCAGAGGTGATGCGTCACGCATAGCGGCCGTGGCAGTGCTTATATTTTTTGCCGGAGCCGCACGGGCAAAGTTCGTTGCGGCCGACTTTGCCCCAACTCGTCGGGTCCTTGGGATTGCGAGTCACGGCGGCCTCCTGTGGCCAGTCGCCGCGCGCCGTGGGCGCCAATGCCGCCTCGGCGAAGTCCATTTCATCTTCGCCGCTGAGCGGATCGACCTTGTGCGTTTCCATATAGGGCAGGTCTTCCTGCTCTTCTGGCGGCGCCTGCATGACCTCGACGCGCATCAATTGTGCCGTAACCGTCTCGCGCAAGCGCTGCAGCATCGCCTCGAACAGATGGAAGCTTTCCGACTGATACTCATTAAGTGGGTCGCGTTGGCCGTAGCCGCGCAAACCGATCACCTGCCGCAGATGCTCCAGCATCAGCAGATGCTCGCGCCAGAGGTGGTCGAGCACTTGCAGCAGGATCGACTTCTCGACGTAGCGGATGACGTCGGGGCCCCATTGCGCGGCTTTCGCCGCCATATGCTCGTCGGCCGCGCGTCCGATGCGGGTACGCAGCTCTTCGTCCGCGATGCCCTCTTCCTTCGCCCATTCGTCGATGGGCAGGTCCAGGCCGAGAACGCGCTGTGTCTCTTCTTTCAAGCCGGCCGTATCCCACTGCTCGGGATAGGCGTTTTCGGGCACATGGCGGGATACCAGATCCTCGACGACGCTGTGCCGCATGTCCGCGACAGTGTCCCCGACCGTTTCCTCCTGCATCAGGTCGACGCGCTGGTCGAAGATGACCTTGCGCTGGTCGTTCATGACGTCGTCGTATTTCAGGATGTTCTTGCGGATATCGAAGTTGCGCGCCTCGACCTTCTGTTGCGCTTTTGCCAGCGCGCGATTGATCCACGGATGGACGATCGCCTCGCCTTCCTTGAGGCCGAGCTTCTGCAGCATGCCGTCGAGCTTGTCGGTCCCGAAGATGCGCATCAGGTCGTCTTCGAGCGACAGGAAGAATTTCGAGCGCCCCGGGTCGCCCTGGCGGCCGGAGCGGCCGCGCAACTGGTTGTCGATGCGGCGGCTTTCATGCCGCTCGGTACCGAGCACGAACAGGCCGCCGGCGGCGAGCGCCCGCTCTTTCAGCGCCGCAACCTCTGCGCGGATTTCCTCCGCGCGCGGATGGGCCTGACGCTCGGCGAAATCGTCGATCTCCGCGAGCTCCTGGCGAATGCGCATATCGGCGTTGCCGCCGAGCTGAATATCGGTGCCGCGGCCGGCCATGTTGGTGGCGATGGTGATGGCGCCGGGCACACCGGCTTGCGCGACGATGGCGGCTTCCTGCTCGTGATAGCGCGCGTTGAGCACGGCGAAGATCTTCTTCGCCTTGGCCCGATCGTCACCGGTGTAGAGCTCCGCGAAGGCATGCGGATCGGAGAAGTCGTGCTGCTCCCAGCCGTCTTTGCGCAGCAGTTCCGCGAGTTGCTCGGATTTCTCGATCGACGTGGTGCCGACAAGAACCGGCTGCCCGCGCTCCTTGCATTCGCGCAGCAACGCGATGATGGCATGATATTTTTCGCCGGCGGTGCGATAGACCTCGTCGTCCTGGTCGTCGCGCGCGACCGGGACGTTCGTCGGAATCTCGACGACCTCGAGTCCGTAGATGTCCAGGAACTCTTCCGCTTCCGTCAGTGCCGTGCCGGTCATGCCGGCGAGCTTCTTGTACATGCGGAAGTAGTTCTGGAAGGTGATGGAGGCGAGCGTCTGGTTCTCCGGCTGGATCGGCTGATGCTCTTTCGCTTCCAGCGCCTGATGCAGTCCTTCCGAGAAGCGCCGGCCCGGCATCATGCGGCCGGTGAACTCGTCGATGATGACCACCTCGCCGTTGCGGACGATGTAATCCTTGTCGCGCTGGAACAGCGCGTGCGCCTTCAGCGCCTGATTGACGTGGTGAACGACGGTGACGTTCTCGATGTCATAGAGCGACTCGGATTTGAGCAACTCCGCATCGCGCAGGCGCTGCTCCATCTTCTCCATGCCCGCTTCGGTGAGCGCGACCGTGCGCTGCTTCTCGTCGACCTCGTAATCGCTCTTCTCGAGCCCCGGAATGAACGTGTCGACGGTATTGTAGAACTCGGAACGATCCTCGAGCGGGCCGGAAATAATCAGCGGCGTGCGCGCCTCGTCGATCAGGATGGAATCGACCTCGTCGACGATCGCGAAGGTATGGCCGCGCTGGACCATGTCCTCCAGGCGGTATTTCATGTTGTCGCGCAGGTAATCGAAGCCGTACTCGTTATTCGTGCCGTAGGTGATGTCGCACGCGTAGGCTGTTTTGCGTTCGTCGTCGTCCAGTCCGTGCACGATCACGCCGACGGAAAGGCCGAGGAACTTGTAGATCTGGCCCATCCACTCGGCGTCGCGCGAGGCCAGGTAATCGTTGACCGTGACGACGTGCACGCCCTTGCCGGCGAGGGCATTGAGGTAGACGGGAAGCGTCGCGACCAGCGTCTTGCCTTCGCCGGTCTTCATCTCGGCGATCTTACCCTGGTGGAGCACCATGCCGCCGATGAGCTGCACGTCGAAGGGGCGCATCCCGAGGACGCGCTTGGCGGCCTCACGCACCGTCGCGAAGGCGGGTACGAGAATGTCGTCGAGCGTCTTGCCGTCGGCCAGTTGCTTCTTGAATTCGTCGGTGCGCGCGCGCAGGGCATCATTCGACAGCGCGGCAAGCTCGGGCTCCAGCGCGTTGATGGCATTGACCCGCGGCTGATAGGACTTGACCCGCCGGTCGTTGGAGCTTCCAAACAGCTTGCGGGCGAGGGCGCCGATCATGACGTTGCGATTCCTTGTAATATCGTGCCGTGCCGCGCACCGGCAGTCCGGCCTAAGGCCTCGGGGCACCTGAAGAATACGGCTCTTTCGGGTCGGGCGCGAGCACAGGCGGGCTCCGGGCACAATAACGGAGCAGGCGAGAGATAGGAGGGCCCCCAAACGTTGTCAATTATCGGCGATTTGCTGGGGCGTAGCGCCCCCCGCCTTTAAAACGCCATTGCCAGCGCTCACCGGATGGCGGAGTGTCCGCCGCCCGCCATCGGGCCAACAACGCAGCTTGTAAGGATGACCATGATTTCGCTTTCGCCCGCAGCCGGCCGCAGTCCTGCCGGGACCAAGCGCCCGCGCGCCACGGCGACGATCAGCGCACTGATGCTGGCTTGCGGCTTCGCTTTGACGCTGCTCGCCACCGCTCCCGTTTTGGCCCAGGATGCCGATCCCGTGCTGGCGCGGGTCAACGGGGCTGAAATCCGGGCAAGCGATGTTGCCGCCGCCGAGGAGGAGATCGGAGCGAACCTGCCCCCGATGGCTCCCGATGCGCGCAAGGATTACGTCCTCACTCTTCTCTCCGACACGCTTCTGGTCTCCCAGGCGGCGGAAGCGAGAAAGCTTGCCGACAGCCCGGCGTTCAAGACCAAGCTCGCCTTCGCTCGCAACCGGCTGCTGAGCGAAAGCCTGCTCGCGCAGGAGGGCAAGGCCGCCGTCACCGACGAGGCGATGCGCAAGGTCTATGAAGATGCCGTCAAGCAGATGGGCAAGGAAAAGGAAGTCCGGGCGCGCCACATCCTCGTCGAGACGGAGGACGAGGCGAAAGCGGTGCTGGCCGAACTCAAGAAGGGGGCCGACTTCGCCGAGCTCGCGAAGAAGAAGTCGAAGGATCCCGGCGCGGCCCAGGGTGGGGATCTCGGCTACTTCACCAAGGATCAGATGGTGCCGGAATTCGCCGAAGTCGCTTTCAAGCTCGAACCCGGCAAGCTCTCCGACCCGGTGAAGAGTCAGTTCGGCTGGCACATCATCAAGGTCGAGGACAAGCGCGACAAGCCGATTCCGGAATTCGACAAGGTCAAGGAACAGATCGAGTCGTTCCTGACGCGTAAGGCGCAGGCCGAGCTGGTGGCGAAGCTGCGGCAGGACGCCAAGATCGAACGCACCGCGGCCGCTCCGAAGCCGGCAGAGCCTGCCGCCCCGGCCGCCGCGCCAGCCGAGCCGAAAAAGTAAGGGCCCGGCGCCGGACATGAGGTTCCGCTTGCCTTGAAAGACAAGCGGGAGCATGAATAGAAGGTGCCCGGCCTCGCGCCGGGCATTTCTATGTCTGGGCCCGCCATTGGCCCGATGCATCGAGGTCCGCCATGGCTTCCGCTGTCTCACCGCTTGCACCGAAGAACGTCCCGACGATGCCGGCCGTCGCCGGCGTGCGCCTCGCCACCGGCGCCGCGGGGATCAAGTACAAAGGCCGCACCGACGTGCTGCTCGCGCTGTTCGACAAAGGCACGACGGTCGCTGGCGTCTTCACCCGTTCGAAGTGCCCATCGGCGCCGGTCGAATGGTGCCGCGCCAAGCTCAAAGGCGGCAGGGCGCGCGCGCTCGTGGTCAATTCCGGCAACGCCAATGCGTTCACCGGCAAGAACGGGCGCGAGGCGGTCGCCTACACCGCGAAAATCGCGTCGAGCGCAGCCGGCTGCAAGCCGGGAGAGATTTTCCTCGCCTCCACGGGCGTCATCGGTGAGCCGCTGCCGGCGGAGCGCTTCGACGGTGTGATGGAGGGCCTCGTTGCGCAGGCAGCACCCGGGCGTTTCCTCGACGCGGCGAACGCGATCATGACGACCGACACCTTTCCGAAGGTCGCGACCGCGAGCGCAATGCTTGGCGAGGCGACCGTCACCATCTGCGGCATCGCCAAGGGCGCCGGCATGATCGCACCCGATATGGCGACGATGTTGTCCTTCATCTTCACCGACGCACCGATCGCCGCCGAGGCCCTGCAGGGCCTTTTGAGCAAGGGGGTGACCGACACCTTCAACGCCGTGACGATCGACGGCGACACCTCGACCTCCGACACGCTGCTCGCCTTTGCGACCGGCGCGGCGGCGGGGCAGGGCGCTCCGCGCATCGAGAGGGCGAGCGACCGCCGCCTCGCCCCGTTCCGCGACGCCCTGCACGCCGTGATGGCGGATCTGGCCGAGCAGGTTGCCCGCGACGGTGAGGGCGCGCGCAAGCTGGTCGAGGTGATCGTCGAGGGCGCGGCGTCGAGCAAGTCGGCGCGTCGTATCGCCATGGCGATCGCGAACTCGCCGCTGGTGAAAACCGCCATCGCCGGCGAGGACGCCAACTGGGGCCGCGTCGTGATGGCCGTCGGCAAGGCCGGCGAACCGGCCGACCGCGATAAGCTCTCGATCTGGTTCGGCGAGACGCGCGTGGCGCATCGCGGCATGCGCGACACCTCCTATGACGAGGCCAAGGTCTCCGCCTACATGCGCCGCCCGGAAGTGACGCTGAAGGTGGCGCTCGGCCTTGGCACGGGCCGCGACCGTGTGCTCACCTGCGATCTCACGAAAGAATACGTGACGATCAACGGCGACTACCGGAGCTAGAACCTCGGCCAAGCATGTGTGGATGAGTGTCATGCCCGTCTGCGCGGGGACGACCCTTCGAGAGGGGTGACCGATGTCCTTGAAACTCACCCTCGTCGTCGCTTGCGCATTGATCGACGCCGACGGACGCATTCTGTTGGCCGAGCGTCCGCAAGGGCGGCCGATGGCGGGCCTCTGGGAATTTCCCGGCGGCAAGGTCGAGCCCGGCGAAACGCCGGAGGCGACGCTCATTCGCGAACTCAGAGAGGAACTCGGCATAGCGGTGAAGGCGGACTGTCTCGCGCCGCTGACATTCGCGAGCCACACCTATGAGGCGTTCCACCTGCTGATGCCGCTCTATATCTGCCGCCGCTGGGAGGGCGCGGTCGCGCCACAGGAAGGCCAGCGTCTGGCGTGGGTGCGTCCGCAAAAGCTGCGCGACTATGCGATGCCGCCGGCCGACATTCCGCTGATCCCGCATTTGCAGGGATTGTTGATGTAGCGGAAGCGGCAGGCTCTCCTTCACCTCTCCCATGGGGAGAGGTGAAGGAAAGGCTTACCCTCCCGGCTTCTCTCCCGTCGGAAATTCCTTCACGCCAAGCGCGTCGGCCAGGCGATGCTTCGCGGAGCCGGGCTTCAGCGGCTTCGGCTGGCTGGGGTCGGGAGCCCAGGCCGACATCCAGATGACCTCGAACGTTGCGCGGATGCGACCGTCATCGTCGCTGAAGCGTTTGAAGTAGTGCTCGACCGCGCGCATCAACAATTTGCGCGATGCCGGCGTGCGGCGGCGCTCGATCAGCACATTGGTCGCGCCCATGCGTCGCAGATCGTGCATCAGCGCGAACGGCGTCTCGTAGCGCACGACGACGCGGTCGACGTCGGTGACGGGAAGCGCAAATCCCGCGCGCTGCAGCAGCATGCCGACGGAGCGTACGTCCACGAACGGGGCGACGCGCGGCGAGATACCGCCGACCACCTCGCTTTCCGCCGCGGCGAAGGATTGGCGCAGTTCCGTCAGACTGTCGCCGCCGAGCACGGCGGCAAGCAGCAGCCCGTCCGGCTTGAGCGCGCGGCGGATCTGCACCAACGCGCCGGGAAGGTCGTTGACGAATTGCAGGGCCAAGGCCGAGAGCACGAGGTCGAGCGCGCCGTCGCGGAACGGCAGCGCTTCCTCCTCCGCCGCGACGGCGAGCGCCGGCGCGCGCGGCAAGTGCGCGGCGATCGTGTCGATGGCGATGAGGTCGTTGACCTTCTTGCTCGACGCCAGGGTGCGGCGGACCGCGTCGGTGGGCGTGCAAAGGTCGATCGCGAGCGGAAAGCGGCGCAGCACCGCCTCGAGTCGCTCGGCCATGTCGGCGGCGACACGCTCCAGCAGGAAGGTTGCGGGGCCGAGCGCCGCCGCGCGGATGCGGCGGTCGCGGAGAAGGCGGCGATCGAAGATCACGGAACTCGTCATTGGTCCCAGGGCCTCCTTTGCAGAGGTTGGCCATTCCGGCCTTGCCACGTTGTCCGCGCCGGGGCGGACAGTGGAACCTCTTCACGCCCTACACCAGAAATACGCCTCGCGCGAGTAACCTCGGCCGGACTATTGAGGCGCTGGGCGGGCGGCGATAGCGTGAGAGCATGGAGCAGGGGGCTTCGGTATCATCGTCGGCGGGCGGAGGGCTGCCCCGGCATTCGCGCTGGGCCCCGCTGCGCCATATTTTCGGTCGTGCGCTCGATCTCGGCCTGCCGCCGCTTTGCCCCGCCTGCCGCGCACCCCTGACCCAGGCGGGGGGCCTGTGCGGCGAATGCTGGTCGAGGCTTTCCTTCATCGCGCCGCCTTATTGCGAACGCCTGGGCATCCCCTTCGCTTACGATCCCGGCCCCGGCATTTTGTCGATGGAGGCGATCGCCGATCCGCCGGCCTATCGCCTGGCCCGCGCGGCCGTGCGCTTCGACGACGTGGCCCGCGATCTCGTGCATGCCTTCAAATACGGCGACCGGATGGATCTGGCGCCGCCGCTCGGACGCTGGATGGCGACGGCGGGGCGCGGCCTGCTCGCCGAGGCCGACGCGCTGGTGCCGGTGCCGCTGCATTGGCGGCGGCTCTGGGCGCGCCGCTTCAACCAGTCGGCGGCGCTCGCGCAGGCAATCGCGAAGGCAAGCCGGGTACCGGTCGCGACCGATCTTCTCAAGCGGGTCAAATCGACCGCGCAGCAGGTCGGCCTCTCGCACGCGGAACGCGCCCGCAACGTGCAGGGCGCGTTCCGGGTGCCGGAAGCGGAGCGGGCGCGGGTCGCCGGCCGCCGCTTCGTCCTGGTCGACGACGTTCTGACCTCGGGGGCGACGGTCGACGCCTGCGCGCGCGCCCTGCTGCGCGCGAAAGCGTCGCATGTCGACGTGCTCGTCTTCGCGCGGGTTGTGAACGCGCACCGCCCTCCCATATGAACGTCCTCCCTGTCCATAGGCCCATCGATGCCCGCGATCGAAATCTATACGTCCCAATGGTGCGGCTATTGCCGCGCCGCCAAGGCGCTGCTTCAGCGCAAGAACGCTCCGTTCACCGAAATCGACGTCGGCGCCGACGAGGCACGGCGCGAGGAGATGTTGGGCCGCAGCAACGGGCGCCACACCGTGCCGCAGATCTTTATCGGGGGCACCCATGTCGGCGGCTTCGACGACCTCAACGCCCTGGACAAAGCCGGCAAACTCGACCAATTGCTGGCCACCTGACCGCCAAGGAGAGGGCTTCACATGACGGCATCGACCGGGAAAAGCGCGACGTTCCGCGTCGGCCTGATCCAGATGCGCTCCGGCCGTGAGCCGCGCGGCAACCTCGACGCCGCCTCGGCCATGATCCGTGAGGCGAAGGCCGGCGGCGCCGATTATGTGCTCACGCCGGAAATGACCAATGTGATGGAAAGCCGGCGCGAACGCCTCTTCGAGGTGATCGCGGAGGAGGAGCGGGACCCCTCGCTCGCGGGTTTCCGCGCGCTCGCGCGCGACCTCGGCATTTTCGTGCATGTCGGTTCGCTGGCGATCAAGATCGCCGCCGACAGAGCGGCCAACCGCTCCTTCCTGATCGACGGCAAGGGCGAGATCGTCGCGCGCTACGACAAGATCCATATGTTCGATGTCGATCTCGCGAACGGCGAGAGCTATCGGGAGTCGCGCACCTATCGTCCGGGCGACGTCGCCGTCGTTGCCGACATGCCGTGGGGGCGTCTCGGTCTTACCATCTGTTACGATCTGCGCTTTCCGGCGCTCTATCGGGCGCTTGCGGAGAACGGTGCGTCGTTCCTGGCCATCCCGTCGGCTTTCACGCGCCAGACCGGCGAGGCGCATTGGCAGGTGCTCATGCGCGCCCGCGCCATCGAGAACGGCTGCTACGTTTTCGCCGCGGCGCAGGGCGGCACGCACGAGAACGGCCGCGAGACCTACGGCCATTCGCTCGTCGTCGATCCCTGGGGCCGTGTCGTCGTCGAGGGCGGCACCGAGCCGGGCGTCGTTTTCGCCGATATCGATCCGGCGGAAATCGTGACGGCGCGCGGGCGCATCGCATCGCTACAGCATGGCCGCCGCTTCGAGATCGCGGCGCCGCTCGCGGCGCCCGCGCATTTGCACGCCGTCGGAGGTTGAGGCGTGATCCGCTACGCGCTCATTTGCGACAAATCGCACGAATTCGAAAGTTGGTTTCAAAGCTCCGATGCGTTCGCCAAGCAGGCGAAGCGCAAGCTTGTGACGTGTCCCGTTTGCGGTTCCGTGAAGGTGGAGAAGGCGCTGATGGCGCCGCGCCTCAAGCGTAGCGATAAAGGCAAGGGCCGCGACGTCGCGCCGGCCGCCCAGCCGCCCGGCGCGGATGCGGTGGCAGCGCCGGCCAACGTTCCGGTCGCCATCATGTCGAACGAGGAAAAGCAGTTCCGCGCCAAACTGAAGGAACTGCGCGACCACCTCATCAAGAATTCCGATAACGTCGGCAAGAAGTTCGCCGCCGAAGCGCGCAAGATGCACTACGGCGAGATCGAGCATCGCTCGATCTACGGCGAGGCGTCGCCGGACGAGGCCAAGGCGCTGCACGAGGAAGGCATCGAATTCCATCCGCTGCCGATCCTGCCCGACGAGCGGAATTAGCGCGGGCGACGGCGCAGCGTTTTCGCTTGTCATGCCCGGGCTTGACCCGGGCATCCATCCTTTTCGCAAGATTGATGGATTGCCGGGTCAAGCCCGGCAATGACGAAGTGCTCTATTGCCCCTTAATGCGCCCAGATCAGCAGCAGGACGCCGACGATGATCAGCGCGATGCCCAGCATGTCGCGCGCCGTCACCGGCTGCTTGAAGATGAAGTGCGAGATGCCCTGCGCGAACAGCACTTCGACCAGCGCGAGCGTGCGCACGTTCGCCGCGCTCGTCAGCGCGAAGGAGAGAAACCAGAACTGCGAGGCGACGGCGCCCATCATTCCCGCGAACAGCGAGGGCCGCCACGCGCGCGCAATGGCGGCGAGAACGCTGGGCTGGCGCGCGGCAAGATAGAGCGAAAGCAATGCGGCCTGGACGGCGAGGCCGATCGCCAGTGTCGAGGTCGCCGCCATCACGAATTCGGCGTCGACGGTGAGGATCGCGCCGCGATAGCCGATCGCGGAGAGGGCGAAGAAAGCGCCCGCCGTGAGGCCCAGCACCATCGGCTTGGCGCCGCCCTCTGCACCTTTGTTCGGCTTCCACGACATCGCGACCACGCCCGTGGTGGCGATGAGGATGGCCGCCGCGACGGGCAGGCTGATGCGATCGCCGAGGAAAATGAGCCCGAACAGCGCCACCTGCACCGGTTCCGTTTTGATGTAGGCGGTCGCGACGACGAAGGAGCGTTCTCCCATCGCCGCGAGCATCAGCGCCGTCGCGGCGATTTGCGTCAGCGCGCCGAGCAACACCCACGGCCAGAAACCGGCGCTGATATGCGGGAACGACTCGCCGGCGACGATGAGGAGCACGACGAGGAAGAGCACCGCGAACGGAAAGCCGAACAGGAAGCGGACATGCGTCGCGCCCACCGTGCCGAGCGTCCCGGTCAATTCGCGCTGCATCGCGTTGCGCGCCACCTGTGCCGCCGCGGCGAGCACGGTGAACACCATCCAGAGCCATTCAGGGTGCGTCATTGCGGGTCAATTCCGTTTCTCGTCACGGCGCGCTTGCCCGGCTGTCATCGCGCGACGCGCGCCAAAGACATGGATGCCCGCGGGAGGCGCGGGCATGCCGGTATGCGCAGAGGTGTTCACGGCTCTCATTCGGCGGGACGCTCGGCGGTCATCATGTAATTCACGTCCATGTCGTCGGACAACCGCCATTCGCCGGCGACGATGTCGTAGATCACGCCGGTGCCGCCGGTGGCGCGCAATCCTCCGGCTTCCATCGCCTGCTCGAACTCGTGCGGGGATACGAACTTGTCCCAGCGATGCGTGCCGCGCGGCAGCCAGCCCAGCAGATACTCGGCGGCAACGATCGCAAGGCCGAAACTCTTGAGCGTGCGGTTGATGGTTGCGGCGACCATGAGGCCGCCCGGTTTCACCATCGTCGCGGCGCGGTGCACGAACAGGTCGCGGTCGGCGACGTGTTCGACCACCTCCATCGCGAGGACGAGGTCGAAGCGTTCGCCGGCGTCGGCGAGCGCTTCGGCGGTGGTGGCGCGATAGTCGACGGAAACGCCGGCGTCCTGCGCGTGTTCGCGGGCGACCGCGATGTTCTCGTCCGAGGGGTCCGCGCCGACGACGGTCGCCCCAAGCCGGGCAAGGGGCTCGGAGAGGATGCCGCCGCCGCAGCCGATGTCGAGGATACGCAAGCCCGTGAGGCTGTCGAGCCGCTTCGCGTCGCGGCCGAAGCGCGCCGCCGCCTGGTCGCGGATATAGGCGATGCGGACCGGGTTGAGCCGGTGCAGCATGCGCATGCTGCCGCCTTCGTCCCACCACTCCGCGCCCAGCGCCGCGAAGCGCCTTACCTCCGCGGCGTCGACCGTAGCCGTCGTTTCATCGGGAGCGATCATTGGCTCCAGGTTTCTTTCGTTTGTTGCGCCAGCGCAAAGTAGCGCGTTTCGGCGGTGATAGCGTGAAGGTGCGGGCGATCGCCTCGACAAGCGACTATAATGGTTCTAAACGACCTCAGTAGCTCAGAGTCAGCATACCTACCATGGAATATGACAGGTTCTTTCGCGCCGCGCTTGCACGGTTGCAGGATGAGCGACGGTATCGCGTCTTCGCCGAACTGGAGCGCGTCGCCGGCCGGTTTCCCCACGCGCGATGGCATGCGCCGGACGGTCCCCGCGAGGTCGTGATCTGGTGCTCCAACGACTACCTCGGCATGGGGCAGCATCCGAAGGTGGTCGGTGCCATGGTCGAGGCGGCGACGCGGATGGGCGCCGGCGCCGGCGGTACCCGCAATATCTCCGGCACCAACCAGCCGCTGGTCATGCTCGAGCGTGAGCTCGCCGACCTGCACGGAAAAGACGCCGCGCTTGTTTTCACCTCCGGCTACGTTTCCAACGCGACCGGCATCGCGACCATCGCGGGCCTGCTGCCGGGCTGCCTGATCCTGTCGGACGCGCTCAACCACAATTCGATGATCGAGGGCGTCAAGCGTGCCGGCTGCGACAAGCAGATCTGGCGGCACAACGACCTCGCCCACCTCGAGCAGCTTTTGCGCGCGGCCGACCCCGAGCGGCCGAAACTGATCGTCTTCGAGAGCGTCTATTCGATGGACGGCGATGTCGCGCCGATCGGCGCGATCTGCGACCTCGCGGGCCGGTACGGCGCGATGACCTATCTGGACGAGGTCCATGCCGTCGGCATGTACGGTCCGCGCGGCGGCGGCATTGCCGATCGCGACGGGGTCATGCACCGCGTCGATGTGATCGAAGGCACCTTGGCCAAGGCATTCGGCTGCATGGGCGGTTACATCACCGGCAGTGCCGCGCTGATCGATGCGGTGCGTTCCTATGCTCCCGGTTTCATCTTCACGACGGCGCTGCCGCCGGCGATCTGTGCCGCTGCGACCGCGTCGATCCGCCACCTCAAGGAGTCGCGCCACGAGCGCGACCGCCAGCAGGATCGCGCCGCGCGCACCAAGGCGGTCCTTGCCGCCGCCGGCCTACCGGTGATCACGACGCCGACGCATATCGTGCCGGTGATCGTCGGCGATCCGGAGAAATGCCGGGCCGCGAGCGACCTGCTGCTGCGCGAGCACGGCATCTACATCCAGCCGATCAACTACCCGACCGTTCCGCGTGGGGCGGAACGGCTGCGCATCACGCCGACGCCGTGCCACGACGACGCGCTGATCGACGCGCTCGCAGCCGCGCTGGTCGATGTTTGGGAGCGGCTGGCGCTGCCGTTCTCCTGGCCGCTCGCCGCCGAATAATCGCTACTGCGGATCGGGCGGCGCGCCCTTGTCGCGCACCAGCGGCACCACCAGCGGGATCGCGACCAGCACCAGGATGAAGCGTGCAAGATGGTGCGCGGCAACGAACGCGGCGTTGAGATGCAGCGCCAGCGCCAGCAGCATCATCGCGTCGAGCGCGCCCGGCGCATAGGCGATGATGAGGTCGCCGGGATGCAGCGAAAGGAGCGCCGCGACCGCGAGCGCGAAGCCGAAGGCGAACAGCGTTCCGACGGCAAAGGCGCCGATCGCCGCGCCCGCGAGGTGGCGTAAGAGCCGCACGTCGGTATTGGCGAACCGGCTTCCCGTCAGCGCGCCGAGGATCATGAAGGCGATGATCGCAACCCAGCGCGGCAGCCCGGCGGTGACGAGGCCGCCGCCATGCAGCACCGCCGACATCAACATGGCGCCGAAGATCAGTCCGCCGGGAACGCGCAGCCACTGCATGCCGAAGGCGACGGCGGTCGACACGGCGGTCAGAATGGCGACCTGCCCCGGAGCGGGGAAGAAGCCGGGCTCGCCGCGCACCGGCACGCCGCTGGAAGCAAGGCCGAGCGCGACGAAGATCGCCGGCAGGAACACGGCAAGAAGCACGATGCGCACCGTCTGCACGACGGCGACCGCGCGCACGTCGGCCCGGTTCTCCGCCGCCAGGACAAGGACGGTGGCGAGCGCGCCGGGAAACGAGCCGAAGGTGGCGGACGCCCAGTCCCACCCATGCACTTTGTGCAGATAGAAAGCGACGGCCGCCGTCAGGCCGATCATCGCGACGGTGAGCGCCGCGAGGCTTGCCGGCCATGCGGCCATGCCGGCAACCGTATCCGGAGTGACCGCCCCGCCGAGCGAAATCCCGGTGAGGACGAAGCTGATGCGCGCGAGCGTGTCGGAGACGTGCATCGGCCGTCCCGCCAGGGCGGCGATCGACACCGCGATGATCGAGCCCGACAGCCAGCCGGCGGGAAAACCCGGGAGGCCGAGCGCCAACCCGCCCGCGCAGGCGACAAGAAGCGTTTCGGCGACGCCGCCATAGGCGGTCGGCAGGAAGGACGAGCGAGGCAAGCAGCTATCCCCAAGCGGGAGCGGAGCGGCCTTCGTCGCTTGTTCGGTCGTGGAAGACAAGCCCGCCGGCGGCGGAGCGCTCGCGCTGACGGCTTTGTGTCGCCAATAATACGCCCCTCATCCTGAGTGTCTGACCGGAAATGACCGAGCCGGCGCGGCTGCGATCTTTCTTTCACCCTCCCCTTGTGGGGGAGAGTGGCCGCCGAGCGCATGCGAGGGGGACCGCGGCCGTTCCGGTATCTCAGCCCTTCGTCAGGACCTTGGCGACGGCATCCGCCGCCTGCCGGACTTGGCCGGCGTCGCGCGCGAAGCATAGCCGCAGGAACTCTTCACCTCCCGCGCCGAAGGCGGTGCCCGGCGCAAGCCCGACCTTCGCTTCATCGATTAGGCGGAAGGCAAGGCGGCGCATGTCCTTCTCGCCGTCGACCTTGAAGAACATGTAGAAAGCGCCGTCCGGCAGCGCGAAGCGGCAGCGTCCCGTTGAGGTTAGCGCCGCGGCGGTGATGTCGCGGCCTTCGCGGGCGCGTGCGATCTGCGTTGCGACGAAGTCCTCGCCCTGTTCGATGGCGGTGATGGCCGCGCGTTGCATGAACTGCGCGACACCGGATGTCGAATACTGAACGAGGTTTTCGATCACCTGGCCGAGCGACGGATGCGCCGTGATCCAGCCGACGCGCCAGCCCGTCATCGCCCAGTTCTTCGAGAAGGTGTTGACGAACAGAATGCGATCCTCGGGCTCCATGACATCGAAGTAGGACGGCGCGCGCGGCCCTTCGCCATACCAGAAGCGCGCATAGGTTTCGTCGGCGACGATCCACAGTCCGTGCTGGCGCGCGAGCGCCAGCGTCGCCTTGAGATCGTCGATGGTCGCCGTCCAGCCGGTCGGATTGGACGGCGAGACCATGAATAGCGCGCGCGTGCGCGGCGTGATCGCGCCCGCCATGCGGTCGAGATCGAGTGTCCATCCGGCGTTGCCGAACTGCATCGGAACTTCGACGGCGCGTGCGCCGATGACGCCCGCGGCCGCGGCCGCGTTGGGCCAGGTCGGGGTCGGAATCAGGATTTCGTCGCCGGCGGCGAGTGCCATCGCCAGCGTGATCTGAATCGCCTGCATTCCCGAGCCGGTGACGTAGAACTCGTCGGGCGAAAACGGGCGGCCGTACTGGCGTGCGTGATAGGCTGCGAGAGCTTGCCGCAATTCCGGAATGCCCCGCTGCCACGTGTAGAACGTCTCTCCGGCGGCGAGGGCGCGCGCCGCCTCGTCGGTGATGAACTTCGGTGTCGGCAAGTCGCCTTCACCGGCCCATAGGCCCATCACGCCGCCCCGCCGCCGCCCATAATTCATCACCTCGACAATGCCGCTTTCCGGCGCGGACCGGGCCGGTGCAGAAAGGGGCGCGCCCGCGGACGGGGACGAAGAGCTTGTCGCCGGGTTCACCATTCGGAGTCCTTTCGCGCGGCAGCACGCCGCCCGCACTTTAGTCCGGTGCGGTAGCGGTCAATCATGAAAAGAAAGCGGCGGATCGATCAATGATTTTACGTCGCCCGCCTTCCGGCGAGCGACGCGACCGCGGGCGCGCAAAAAAATGCCGAACCATGCGCCTGGGGGCATGGTTCGGCATTGCCGTAGGCAATGGACCCGGGATCAGGCCTTCCGTGCGAGAAGGTCGCGAATTTCTTGCAGCAGGACTTCGCTCTTGGTCGGAGCCGGAGGCTCTGCCGGCTTTTCAGCCTCGGTCTTCTGCAGCTTGTTGATGCCGCGCACGACCAGGAACAGGATGAAGGCGATGATCAAGAAGTTGATCGCGACCGTGATGAAGCTGCCATAGGCCAGGACGGCGCCTTGTTTCCTTGCCTCCGCCAGAGCCGTCGCCGTGACCGATTTCGAGAGCGGCAGGAAGTAGTTCGAGAAGTCGAGGCCGCCAGTGATCGCACCGACGATCGGCATGAAAATGTCGCCGACAAGCGATGTCACGATGGCGCCGAACGCCGCGCCGATGATCACGCCGACGGCGAGATCCACGACGTTGCCACGCATGGCGAACTTTTTGAATTCCTCTAAATACCCGGCCATATCGACCTCTCACGTTTTTGAAACCGGTGTCATCATGCCAGAAGCGGCCCCCGGTTCAAATCAAGCGGAGAGAGGTTCAGAAATCGGCTGTGGACGGCGCCGGGTGATCAGTGCCCGTTCTTGGTGGCCACCTTCAACGCATGGATGGAGAAATAGCCGGCGGGATCGGTCCAGGATTTGACCGGCGTCCAGCCAGCGCCCCGCGCCAGCGCGCCGAATCCTTCGATCGAGTATTTGTAGCTGTTTTCCGTGTGAATGGTCTCGCCGGCGCGGAAATCGATGGTGTCTCCGAGCACATGCACTTTGTGCCGCTTCACCGCGGCGAGATGCATCTCCACGCGGCTCTTCTCGCGGTTGAAGAAGGCGTGGTGTTCGAAGCAGGCCGGATTGAAGTCGGCGCCGAGCTCGCGATCGATGCGTTTGAGGAGATTGAGATTGAACGCCTCGGTGACGCCGGCGGCGTCATTATAGGCGGCGTTGAGGGTCTTGGAATCCTTGACCAGATCGACGCCGACGATGAGCAGCGCATCGCGGCCCAGCAGCTTGGCGGCGCGTTGCAGGAATGCCGTTGCGTCGTGTCGTTCGAAATTGCCGATGGTGGACCCCGGAAAGAAGCCGACGCACGGCTTGGACCGCACCGCTTCGGGAAGCACGAAATCTTGCGCGAAATCCGCCACGACCGGAACGACGTCGAGATCCGGAAAATCGTTGCGTACCGCGAGCGCTTCCGAGCGCAACTGGTCCGCCGCGATGTCGATCGGCACATAGGCGCTTAGCTGCGGCGCCGCGTTGAGAAGAATGCGCGCCTTCGTCGTCGTGCAGGTTCCGAATTCGACCAGCGCGCCGTCTTTCGGGAACAGCGCGGCGATTTCCGTCGCGTGCGCTTGCAGCGCCTGCATCTCGCAGCGCGTCGGGTAATATTCCGGCTGCTCGGTGATCTGCTCGAACAGCTTGCAGCCTTCGTCGTCGTAAAAATACTTCGGCGGAATATGCTTGCGCTGCAGAGAGAGGCCCTCGCGCACGTCGTGCGCGAAGGCGCTCTCCGCCTCGGTTTTGGGGACGATCTTCAAAACGGGAACGGCCATAGGACCGATGCCTCCGATGTCTAGGAATAGGTTGCGAGCCGCAGGCCGCTGAACTGGAAGCGGGCGGACGGGGGAAAGAAGTTGCGGTAGCTGACACGGCTATGCCCCGCCGGTGTCGCCGATGACGAGCCACGCAGCACCATCTGATTGATCATGAACTTGCCGTTGTACTCGCCGAGCGCTCCTTCGACCGCGCGGTATCCCGGATAGGGAGAGTAGGCGCTGCGGGTCCATTGCCAGACGGCGCCGAACGCGTCGTCGATCACATTCGCGCGCGCCGCGACCTCCCACTCCATCTCGGTCGGCAGGTGCTTGCCGGCCCAGCGCGCGAAGGCGTCCGCCTCGTAGTAGCTGATGTGTGTGACCGGCGCGTGAGGCGCCACGGGGCGCAACCCGCCGAGCGTGAGGACGTGCCAGGCGCCGTCCTGCCGACGCCAGTAGCCCGGGGCCTTCCAGCCTTTCGCTTCGACGGTCGCCCAGCCTTCCGAGAGCCACAGCGTCGGTGTCTCATATCCGCCGTCGGTCATGAACTCCTGCCACGCGGCGTTGGTCACGAGCCCTTTGCCGATGGCGACCGGCTGCAACAGAACCTGATGCGCCGGCGACTCATTGTCGAAGGAGAAGCCGTCCTCCAGATGCCCGATGCGATGGATGCCGCTGCCCATCGCGACGAATTCGTCGGTTGCTTGCGTCGGCGGCGGCTGCCACTGCGCATCGTAGGTCGGGCATGTCGGATTCTGCGCGAAGGCATGCAGGATGTCGGTGAGCAGCAGCTCCTGATGTTGCTGTTCGTGGTTGAGACCGACCTCGATGATCGGCGCGAGGCGGGCCATATCGGCGTCGCTGGCGCCGGCAATCAATGTCTCGACCGCATCGTCGACGGAGGCGCGGTAGGCTGAGACCTCTTGTGCGTTGGGCCGCGTGATAAGCCCGCGATTCGGGCGCTCGTGCCGCGGGCCGGCGGAGACGTAATAAGAGTTGAACAGAAAGGCGAAACGATCGTCGAAGGGCCTGTAGCCCGGCACATTCGGTCCAAGCAGAAATTGTTCGAAGAACCACGTCGTATGCGCGCGATGCCATTTCGTCGGGCTCGCGTCCGGCATCGACTGCACGATCTGGTCTTCCGGCGACAGCGGCGCGGCGCGGCGCTCGGTTTCCCCTCGGACATCACGAAAGGCGGCGATCCAGCGGGCCCGGGCATCCTCGCCGGTCGAATGCGGATGGCGAGGGGCAGGCGTTACGACACTCGGCATGAACGGTCTCTCGGAAAATCGGATTCTACGCGGGGCGTTCGGCGCGACGCGCGGCGTGTGCGTTGTCAGCTACCGGGAGAACATGCTTCCCGGCGCAATGTTCCCACACTATCGGAACGGCTCATCTCGCTGTCCAGGCAACGATTTTTCAGAACTGCCGCGCAAAAAAAGTGATGCTGGCGCTCATGTAGGGAGCCAAGGGGCGATCCGGCAGGGGAAAGCGACGAAAGGCGGAGAGGTTATGGACAAGCAGGCAGGATATGTTATACTATAACATAACTCTCTGAGAATGCCCATGACCCTGCCGCACCACCATCCACACCGGACCGATGTGTCGCCCTCGCTGCTGCGCGTCTCGGCCGGACAGCGACTCGCCCTCGCGGGCGTCGTTGTCGCAGCAATGTGGGCGGCTCTCTATTGGGTCATGGCATGAGCGTGGCTGCCGATCCGGCCAATAAGGGAGCGGCGCTGCGTTTCCGGGATGTGACGCTCGGCTACGATCGCCATCCGGCGGTGCATCATCTCGACGGAAGGGTGGAGCGCGGCGCATTGATGGCCCTGGTCGGCCCGAACGGCGCCGGAAAGTCCACATTTTTCAAGGGCGTGGTCGGATTGCTGAGGCCACTCGCCGGCCTTATCGAGCGCGGCGGTGTCGCCGACGCCGACATCGCCTATCTGCCACAGGCGGCAGATATCGATCGGTCCTTCCCGATCAATGTCTATGACCTCGTCGCCATGGGCCTGTGGCGCCGTGCCGGTTTGTTCGGCGGCATCGGCCGCGCCGAAGCGCATCGAATTCACGAGGCGATCGCCGCCGTCGGCCTGACGGGGTTTGAAGCGCGGCCGATCGGCACGCTTTCGGGCGGGCAGATGCAGCGTGCGCTGTTCGCGCGCCTCTTGTTGCAGGACGCGCGGCTGATCCTGCTCGATGAGCCGTTCACGGCCATCGACGCCAAGACCTCGTCCGACCTGTTCGATCTTGTGCATCGCTGGCACCGCGAGGAGCGCACCGTCATCGCCGCGCTGCATGATATCGAACTGGTGCGGCAGAATTTCCCGCAGACGCTTCTGCTCGCGCGCGAACCGGTCGCTTGGGGGGTGACGAAAGACGTTCTCACGGCGGAAAACCTCCTTGCCGCGCGGCGCATGTGCGAGGCGTTCGACGAGAGTGCGACCGCCTGCGCCCACCATGCGGTGGCTTAAGTCGCTCATGCGCAAGGCACGGACTTTCGACAGTTCACCTCTCCCCTCGAGGGGGAGGTCGATCAGTGTCCTCCCCAACGATCCCGCTCAAGAGAGGAGGGCGCGAGCCCTGCATGGGACGACCCGCCATGACCCCTGACGACGTCTTCATCGCGCCCTTCGTCGAGTTCGACTTCATGCGCCGCGCGCTGGCCGGCACCGTGGTGCTCGCCTTCGGCGCGGCGCCTGTCGGCGTGTTCCTGATGCTGCGGCGGATGAGCCTGGTCGGCGACGCCATGGCGCATGCGATCCTGCCTGGCGCAGCGCTCGGCTTCCTCACCGCCGGGCTCAACGTCTTCGCGATGACGGCGGGCGGCATCGCCGCCGGCGTTGTCGTCGCGGTGCTGACGGGTATCGTCGCGCGCGCGACCGACTTGAAGGAGGACGCCTCGCTTGCGGCGTTCTATCTCGTCTCGCTCGCGCTCGGCGTCACCATCGTCTCGGTGAAGGGCACGAACATCGATCTGCTGCACGTATTGTTCGGCACGGTGCTGGCGCTCGACAACGCGACGCTGATCCTCATCGGCGCCATCACCTCGGCAACCCTCGCCGTGTTCGCCTTGATCTACCGGCCGCTCGTGCTCGAGTGCGTCGATCCCGGATTCCTGCGCTCGGTCAGCCGTTCCGGCGGCCCGGCGCATATCGCCTTCCTCCTGCTCGTCGTGCTCAATCTCGTCGCCGGCTTCCACGCGCTCGGCACCCTGCTTGCCGTCGGGTTGATGATGCTGCCGGCGATCGCCGCGCGCTTCTGGACCCGCGACATCACGCTGATGATCGTTCTTGCCGTCGCGAGCGCGATCGTCTCCGGCGTCATCGGTCTGCTCGTCTCGTTCCATGCGTCGGTGCCGTCCGGGCCCGCGATCATTCTCGTCGCCGGCGCGCTGTGCGTTGCCTCGGGGCTGTTCGGCACCGTCGGCGGCGTCGTCTGGAGAGCGTTTCCAGGGCGTCATCTCGAAGCTTGAAGGAGGTCATTCATGCTGCATCGCCGCCGCGCACTTTTCGTTCTCGGGGCAATGGTCCTCGCGGTTGCGCCCGTTGCGGCGCAGGAAAAATCCTCGCCGGCAAAGCTCAATGTCGTCGCCTCGTTCTCGATTCTCGGCGATCTCGTCGCCAATGTCGGCGGTGATCGTATCGCTCTGAAGGTTCTTGTCGGTCCGAACAGCGACGCGCATGTCTTCGCGCCGTCGCCGGCGGATGCGAAGACACTCGCTGCCGCCAAGCTGGTCTTCGTCAACGGCCTCGGCTTCGAGGGCTGGATGACGCGCCTGGTCAAAGCCTCCGGGAGCAAGGCGCCGCTCGTCGTCGCGACGAAAGGAATCGCGCCGCGCAAGATGGAGGCCGAGGAACATCACGGCCACGACCACGCGGAAGAAACCGATCCGCATGCCTGGCAGTCGGTGGCGAACGCCAAGGTCTACGTCGCCAACATTCGCGACAGCTTCATTGCCGCCGACCCTGCCGGCAAGGAAATCTACGAGAAGAACGCCGCCGCCTATCTCGCCAAGCTTGACGCGATGGAGCAAGAGGTCCGCGACGCCGTCGCCCGCATCGCGCCGGAACGCCGCCGCATCATCACGACGCACGATGCCTTCGGCTATTTCGGCGCCGCCTACGGCGTTGAGTTCATCGCGCCGCAGGGCGTATCGACCGAATCGGAAGCCTCCGCCAAGGACGTTGCCCGCATCGTGCGTCAGATCAAGAAACTGAAGGTGCCGGCGGTCTTCCTGGAGAACGTGACCGACCCGCGGCTGGTGAAGCGGATCGCCGATGAGACCGGGGCGAAGATCGGCGGCACGCTCTATTCCGACGCCTTGACCGCGCCGGACGGCGCGGCGCCGACCTATCTCGACATGATGCGCCACAATATTCGCACGCTCTCCGCCGCGTTGATGAGCTGAGACCGCCGTCCGTCCGGGACGCGCCGAGAGGCGCGGGCCGGAATCGACAATCGTCGGCGCTGCGGTGTGTAATCCGGGGTCGCGGCCTTGCGGCGCCCCGGAATGACGGGGATTAGCTTTGCGGCCAAACCTCCAGCACGCCGCGATAGATCATCTCTCCGGCGACGTAGAGGATGACCGCGAGACCGAGATAGGCGATCCAGCGGTGCTTGTGCAGGAGCTTCGCGATGAACGCCGCCGCGACGCCCATCATCGCGATCGATAATCCAAGCCCGATGACCAGTACGGAAGGATGCTCGCGCGCCGCGCCCGCCACCGCGAGCACGTTGTCGAGCGACATCGACACGTCGGCGATGATGATCTGCCAGGTGGCTTGCGTCAGCGTCTTGGGCGGAGCGCCGCTCTCGCGCGTCCCGCCCGCCGCAGCGTCATCGTCCCGATGGTCCGCGCGCAGCTCGCGCCACATCTTCCAGCACACCCAAAGGAGCAGCAAACCGCCCGCGAGCAGCAGGCCGACGATCTGCAACAGTTGCGTGGTGAGCGCGGCGAAGACGATGCGCAGCACGGTGGCCGCGACGATGCCGATGAGGATGGCCTTTCCGCGCTGCTCTTTCGGCAGGCCGGCGGCGGCAAGGCCGATGACGACGGCGTTATCGCCGGCGAGCACCAGGTCGATGATGATGACTTGAACGAGAGCGGTGAGGACTTCAGGCGTGACGAGGTCGAACATTGGAACGGGCTACCCTTGTTTGAGGGGAGCGGCCGCTTGCGACAGATGAACGATCCGGCAAAGGCGCGGGCTGCGCGTCTATGCCGTCACTCGAAAGGGCCACTCCAACTGAAATTCCAGTCCGACATCGCAGCCGCATGGCTGCCAGAGGGGCCCGGCCTGGTTGTGCGCGATCAGCGATCGCGCACGCCTGGACATCGTTTTGGTGTGTCCTCCTCTAGTGCGTGGCGGCCCGCCGCTCGAACAGACGCTCGAACAGCAGCGCCGCATTCTCCGGTTCACCGAAGAACGACGCGGCACACCCGGTCAAAACCAGACCTCCCGCGACATCCCAGAGATTCGGGTTCGGCGTCGTCCGCCCTGTACGGAATCCGAAGGCAGCAGGGCCGCGATCGCCGCTGCGGCAAACAGCAACACGCTGAGCGCGGTGAGCGCCAGATCGGAATCGAGGGCCAGCACGATCAGGGCGGCAGGCAGGCCGACACCGATGCTCATCAGCCAAAGCCATCCTGAGGACGGCGCGGGTCCCTTGCTGAGCAAATATTGGATCATGGCCGACCGCCTCCTCCCTATAAGTGCAGCCAGTCTCATCCGACGAAACACCCGCGAACCCGTCGGCACAACGCGACCATGCGCCGCGCCGTACCCCTTTGGACTGCGGCGGGCTCGTTAGCATCTTATTAATGATGGTAGAGAATCGACTTAAGATTTTGTAATCGCTGCATTTATGTCGAGTCGTCGACGATGGGCGCGAAGCCGGGTGGCCGACGCTGGGCCGGAGAAGAAGGGAAGCGAGCGGCGCCGTCGCGTCATGCCGTGAGATGAAGCCGGATCGCCGGGACACGCCCGGCAGGGATCGATCGGCCGGGCTGGCCGGCTCCCCGGCGAGGCTATATATGCGGTTCGCCTATGGAGTAATCGCATGCCCGCCGAGACTGCTTCCGCTACATCCGAAAAGATCCCCGTCACTGTCATCACCGGTTATCTCGGCGCGGGCAAGACGACGCTGCTCAACCGCATCCTCTCCGAGCCGCACGGCAAGAAGTTCGCCGTGATCGTCAACGAGTTCGGCGAGATCGGCATCGACAACGACATCATCGTGAACGCCGACGAAGAGGTGTTCGAGATGAATAACGGCTGCGTCTGCTGCACGGTGCGCGGCGACCTCATCCGCATCCTCGAAGGGCTGATGCGGCGCAAGGGCAAGTTCGACGGCATCATCGTCGAGACGACGGGCCTTGCGGACCCCGCGCCGGTCGCGCAGACCTTCTTCATGGACGACAATGTCGGGGCGAAAACCAAGCTCGACGCGGTCGTCACGGTCGCTGACGCCAAGTGGCTGAAGGATCGGCTGAAGGACGCGCCGGAGGCGAAGAATCAGGTCGCGTTCGCGGACGTCATCATCCTCAACAAGAGCGATCTTGTTTCACCCGAGGAGCTGCGCGACGTCGAGATGCGCATCCGCGCCATCAATCCTTACGCCAAGCTGCACAAGACCGAGCGCTGCGCCATCGCGCTGCCCGAGGTGGTCGGCCGTAACGCCTTCGATCTTGAGCGTATCCTCGAGATCGAGCCGGCATTCCTCGAAGCCGAGGAGGAACACGACCATCACCACCACGGCCACGATCATGACCACCACCACGACCATGACCACCATCACCACGAGCATAACGGCCACGGTCATGGCGCCGCCGGCGGCGGGCTGAAGCACTATCACGACGAGGAGATGCAGTCGGTCGCGCTCAAAACCGACAAGCCGCTCGATCCCGATCGCTTTTTTCCCTGGATTCAAGACCTGACGCAGCGCGAGGGCCCGAACATCCTGCGCTGCAAGGGCATCCTCTCGTTCAGGGACGACCCGCAGCGCTTCGTGTTCCAGGGCGTGCACATGATCCTGGACGGCAGCCCGCAGCGCGACTGGCGTGCCGACGAGAAGCGCGAGAGCCGCATCGTCTTCATCGGGCGGCACTTGCCGGAAGAGATCATCCGCAACGGCTTTGAGTCGTGCATTGCGTGATTGCAAGAATGGCCGCTGCTCGCCACTCATGACCCGTCATCCTGAGGCGCTCGCGAAGCAAGCCTCGAAGGACGGCCGCCGAGGCCGTGCATCGTTCCGGACTCGGCGCATTGCGCCTCGCACCTCGGGATGACGGAGCAGGCGGACATTTCTGCCGCGCCCGACATTTCTGCCGCGCCTAAGGCAAAGCCGCCTCACATCGCCATCGTCGGCGGCGGGCCGGCCGGTCTCCTGGCCGCCGAAGCCGCCGCGGCGGGCGGTGCGTGTGTCTCCGTCTACGACGCGATGCCGTCCCTCGGCCGCAAGTTCCTGATGGCGGGGCGCGGCGGCCTCAATCTCACGCATAGCGAAGATCTCAAGACATTCCTCGCGCGCTACGGCGCGGCCGCGCCGCAACTGCGCGCCGCGATCGAGGCATTCCCGCCGCAGGCGTTGCGTGACTGGGCGCAGGCGCTCGGGCAGGAGACGTTCGTCGGGTCGAGCGGCCGCGTGTTTCCGCGCGCATTGAAGGCATCGCCCCTGTTGCGCGCCTGGTTGCGCCGGCTCGGCGAGCGCGATGTCACGTTTCATCTGCGCTGCCGTTGGCAAGGCTTCGCTGGGCAAGGCTTCGCTGGGCAAGGCTTCGCTAGGCAAGGTTTCGCTAGGCAAGGCCTTGCGTTCTCGACGCCCGGCGGTGAAGTGACCGTGGAGGCCGACGCCGTCGTGCTGGCGCTCGGTGGAGCGAGCTGGCCGCGTCTCGGCTCCGACGGGGCATGGACGGATAGTCTTGCCCGCGAGGGCGTCGCGATCGCATCGCTCGTGCCGGCGAATTGCGGCTTCCGCGTCGCATGGTCGGAGTTCTTTCGCGATCGCTTCGAAGGCGAGCCGCTGAAGCGCATCGCCTTGACGTTCGGCGAGCGCCGCGTCCGCGGCGAAGCGATGATCACGCGCGACGGCATCGAGGGCGGCGCGGTCTATGCGCTGTCCGCGCCGCTGCGCGACGCCATTCTGCGTGACGGTTCAGCGACCATGCATGTCGATCTGCGTCCCGACCTTGACGAACATCGGCTGGCGCAACGCCTGGCGAGCCCGCGCGGCAAGGCCTCGTTCTCCAACTTTCTGCGTAAATCTGCGAAGCTTCCGCCGGTCGCCATCGGTCTCCTCAACGAGACGAAAGACAAGTACGCATCACTGGCGGCCATCGATCCCGAATATCTCGCTGCGCGGATCAAGTCGGTGCCGCTGAGGCTGACAGGTATCGCGCCGATTGCCCGCGCGATTTCATCCGCCGGCGGCGTGCGCTTCGATGCGATCGACGAGAATTTCATGCTGCGTGCGAAGCCCGGTGTCTTCGCCGCCGGCGAGATGCTCGACTGGGAAGCGCCGACCGGCGGCTACCTGCTGCAAGCGTGCTTCGCGACCGGCCGCGCCGCGGGGCAGGGGGCGCTGGAGTGGAGTAGACTCCGATCCTCATCCTGAGGCGCTCGAAGGATAGTCAAGACACCGGCCGTTGTCCTGAGTAGACTCCGATCCTCATCCTGAGGCGCTCGAAGGATAGTCAAGACACCGGCCGTTGTCCTTCGAGGCTCGGCGCAAACGCGCCTCGCGCCTCAGGATGACGGATCGACACTCACCGCCAGAACGGCTTGGCAATCTCAGCTTTCGCCTCCGCGCGCGTGACGCCGATGTCCTGCAGCCGCTGATCGTCGAACTCCGCAAGCTGGCGTCGCTGTTCTGCTCGCGCGAACCATAGATTGATCGTAGCGAGGCCAGCGCAAATCGCGTCGAATGCAACGAAAGCTGAGCGAAATCTTCTGCCGCCGGTCGCGCGGCGCCGATAGGCGATCGCGGATGCCCCCGACACGAATGCTGCAAACAGCAGATCGAAATGGCCGAACATGAAGTCAGCGTTGCGCATGGCCTTGCCTCCGTTGTCGTCTCACCAAACGTCACGGTGCTCCAGAAGTCTGGCGCCATCGCTACGTCGCGTGTCGAACCGTTGCGGGGTGAAACACCGTCCGGGATCGTCTATATTGACGCCATGAGCACAATCCTCGATCTCGCTTCCGTCGCTGCGTTGGTCGGCGATCCTGCCCGCGCCAACATCCTTTGCGCGCTGCTGAGTGGCCGTGCGTTGACCGCGAAGGAGCTTGCTTATGCGGCGCATGTGTCGCCGCAAACGACGAGCGGACATCTCGGCAAGCTCAGCGCCGCGAATCTCATCACACCGTGGCAGCAGGGGCGCTTCCGCTACTATCGCCTCGCAGGTCCCGCGGTTGCGGCGATGCTGGAGAGCATCATGAATGTCGCCGCGATGACGCCCCCGCGCATCCGCCCTCCGCGTATGGACCCCGCGATGCGCGACGCGCGGCTTTGCTACGATCACTGCGCCGGGCATCTCGGTGTCGGCCTCGCCGACGCCTTGACAGCGCGCGGCTATGTCGAGCTCGGCGATGATGGCGGCGTCGTCACGCTGCCGGGGACGAAATTCTTTCTCGATTTCGGCATCGACCTTGAGGCGCTGCGCAGCCACCGCCGCCTCTTCTGCAAGCCGTGTCTGGATTGGAGCGAGCGGCGTCCGCACATCGCCGGCATGGTCGGTGCGGAGATGGCCAAGCGCATGTTCGATCTCGGCTGGATCGCCCGCCTGCGCGATACGCGAACCTTGCGGATCACCCCGGCGGGCGCCAAGGGGCTGCGCGATGTCTTCGGCCTCACGCTCGACAAAGGGCCGGCCGAAATGATCCGTGCGGTCTCCTGACCTATTTCACGCTGAAGCGGACGGGAACGGAAAACGTGAACTGCGTGCCGCCCGCGCTCTCCGGGGGGCGCGGGAACGGTTCGCAACGCCGCACGAGCTCCATCGTCTCTCTGTCGAGGAGCGTCGATCCGGAACTTCGCACCAGCGCGCTCGACAACACGCGGCCGCGGCGGTCGATCGAGAACCGCACCAGCGCGGTGCCCTGTTCGCCGCGCGACTGCGCCGCCGCCGGATAACGCTTGTGGCGTTGCAGGTGCGTGGCGAGCCGGCTTTTCCAACTGACGACCGCGGCATTGCGTGCCGCGGCTGACGTCGGCGCCGTCGTCGCGATGGCGCCGACGGTTGCCGGCGTCGGCGGTCGCTTTTCTTCTGGCTCTTCCTGCGCCTTCTCTTCCTTGGGCCTGGGCTTCGGCATCACGGTGGCGATCGCGACTTTGGAGTCGGGAACCTCGGCGAGGTCGGGGATGGGAACGGCTTCTTGCGTGTGCGGCGTGACCTCGGCCCTCTCCTCGACGGGCCGTTCCTGTTGCTCCGTCTTCGTCTCGCGCACTTCCGGCGTCGATTCCGCCTCCACCTGTTCGGGGCCGGGCGCGACATCCTGCAGCGGCGCTTGCGGCGTCGGCAGGGCCACGAAATCGATGGTGATCGCAGGCTCGCTGTCGACGGCATCGCCGTCGTCCTCGCGCGTCATCAGCGACGCGGCGACGGCTCCGTGCAATGCGAGAATGACAGCGAAGCAAGCGCCCCACCGGATCAGGTCGCTCCGCCCTATCCCCGTATATGGAAGGGTGTCGATCAATGCGCCTCTCCGGTCTCCAGGCCGACGAGCGCGACCTTGAGGTAGCCGGCGCCGCGCAGAGTGTTCATGAGCTGCATCAGATTGCCGTAGGACACCGTCTTGTCGGCGCGCAGGAAGATGCGCTTGTTCTTGTCGCCCTGTGTCGCGGCGTCGAGCGCGTTGCCGAGCGTCTCGCGCGGCACCGGCGTTTCACCGAGATTGATGACGTTGTCGCGTTGGAGCGTCACGAAGATCGGCTTGTCGGGCCGCGCCTGCCGCTTCGCCGTCGAGGTCGGCAGGTCGACCGCGACATCGACCGTTGCCAACGGCGCCGCGATCATGAAGATGATCAGCAGCACGAGGATGACATCGATGAACGGGGTGACGTTGATCTCGTGAACCTGATCGAGATCGTCGTCGCTGCTTTCCTTGAGCGTAATCGCCACGCTTCACTCCGCGGCGCGATAGACCGGCCGGCCACCGGCGTCGACGCCGATGTAGCCGCGGTCGAGATCGCGACTGACGTGCCGGAGAAGTTCGGCGGAGCCGTCGCCCAATGTCGCGCGATAGCCGGCGATCCAGCGCGCGAACATGTTGTAGATGACCACGGCGGGAATGGCGGCGACCAGGCCGAGCGCGGTCGCAAGCAGCGCCTCGGCGATACCCGGCGCGACGACGGCGAGATTCGTCGTCTGCGCCTTTGAGATGCCGATGAAGCTGTTCATGATTCCCCAGACGGTGCCGAACAGGCCGACGAAGGGGCCGGTCGCGCCGATGGTCGCGAGGATGCTGGTGCCGCGCGTCATCCGCCTTCCTGCCGCCGCCTCGATGCGCTGGAAGCGCGAGGCGACGCGCTCCTTCACGCCTTCGGGCGCCATGGCGCCGCCGGAAAGTCCGACCTCGAGCAATGCGGCGCGTGCAAGCTTGGCGACATCGCTCTTCGAATCGCGCAGGGCTTCAGCCGCGTCGGCAAGCGTCTTCACCTTCGCCAAGGTGACGAGGTCGCGCTGCGTTTGCCGGCGCGCGGAGAACAGCTCGATCAGCTTCGCCAGCCATACCGACCACGTCACGACGGATGCGAAGGCCAGTCCGATCATGACGGCTTTGACGATCCAATCCGCCGCCAAGAACATTCCGATCGGCGAAAGGTCGCGCGGCAGCGAAGCCTCGCCGGCGACGAGTGTTTCTTGCTCGGCGGCGTCCGGCGTCGTCGCCGGATCCGCCGGCACGGTCGCCGACGGCTCCGGGGAGGGCGGCGCGCCCGGCTCGGACGTCATGGGCGACTGTGAGGCCTGCGGCGTTGGCGCGGCTTGTGCGGGCTCGGGCGCCGCGGCGGCGGGCCGCAGCGAATTTGGTGGCGCGCTTTGCGTGATGTCGGGCGCGCTGCTTGGCGGCGTCTGCCCCCGCACCGAGGGTCCCTGACACAGCGCCAACGCCATAACGGCGGCCGCGATCGATCGGCGGTTCCTGTTCATGTGCATCACCCCTTTTTGCGCCGTCGCCAATCGCTCGCGGAACAGGCGCACGCGTTTGCGGGAAAGACGCGCCTGCCAAATATGCCTTGCGCGGCCAAGGGACTCGGCAAGCGCCACCGTTGACGTCGCCATGTGGTTGTCTCGCTCATGATGCCGCGCTGCCTCAGGCCGCATCTTTCTGCGAAAAATGAAGTAATCATCAAGTGTTATGTTTTTAAAATATTCTAATGCGAAAGAGATTCTCTTGGCCGGATCCGCCGGAATTCCCTAATTTGCTTCGGCGTTGCGACAAAAAATATGAAAGTGGGGGCGAGGAACTTCTTTGAAGATAATTCTCGCGACGATGTGCGAACGCAAAACCGGCGGCCCTGGTGAGGTCCCGCGCCGCGGCCGATGGCCGTTAACCAGTCGCTAACCATAAACCCGGCAAATCTTGCCGGGTGAGGCCTTCCGTGTCGGAAGGCGGGGTGGTTGCGCATGAGCGACGTGACGGCAGGCCAGGGCGGTTTGGCGGGCTTCAAGCTACCGACCTTCGCCAGCATCAGCGAGACGCTGCGGCGGGGTGACATCGCGCTGGCGATCGGCGTGATGACGATTCTCGTCGTCCTCATCCTGCCGCTGCCGCCGATTCTTCTCGATCTTGCCCTCGCCATCTCGATCATCCTTTCGGTGCTGATCCTGATGACGGCGTTGTTCATCCACACGCCGCTCGAGTTCTCCGCCTTTCCGACCGTGCTGCTCATCGCGACGATGCTGCGCCTCGCGCTCAACCTCGCATCGACACGTCTCATCCTGTCGCACGGGCACGAGGGCTCGGGCGCTGCCGGCCACGTCATCGAGGCCTTCGGCCACTTCGTGATGAGCGGCAATTTCGTGATCGGCATTATCGTGTTCGCGATCCTGGTGATCGTGAACTTCGTGGTGATCACCAAGGGCTCCGGCCGCATCGCGGAAGTCGCCGCGCGCTTCAACCTCGACGCCATGCCCGGCAAGCAGATGGCGATCGACGCCGATCTCTCCGCCGGCCTGATCGACGAGAAGGTGGCGCGCGAGCGGCGCAAGAACCTCGAGGACGAGAGCGCCTTCTTCGGCGCCATGGACGGTGCCTCGAAATTCGTGCGCGGCGACGCCATCGCCGGTTTGCTCGTCGTTTTTATCAACGTCGTCGGCGGCATGGTCATCGGCATCGGCCAGCAGGGACTCGACTTCGCCGAGGCCGGCCGCACCTACACGTTGCTGACCGTCGGCGACGGGCTCGTCACGCAAGTGCCGGCGCTGATCGTGTCGACCGCCGCCGGCCTGTTAGTCTCCAAGGCCGGCATTTCCGGTGCCGCCGACCAGGCGCTGCTGAAGCAGCTTTCCGGATATCCGAAGGCGCTCGGCATGTCGTCGGCGGTGATGCTGATCATGGCGCTGCTGCCGGGCATCCCGATGCTGCCGTTCCTGGCGTTGGGCGGCGGCGCGGGGGCGCTCGCCTATGTCAGCGACCGCCGCGCCAAGGAGCGCAAGGTAGCGGCGGAAACGGAAGCGGCGGCGGAGAGCAAGGTCGAGCCGGCGGAGGAGCCGATCTCCTCGGCGCTCAAGATCGACGATCTCAAGATCGAGCTCGGCTATGCGCTCCTGCCGCTGGTCAAGGGCAGCAACGGCAGCGACCGCCTCACCGACCAGATCAAGGCGCTGCGCCGCTCGCTCGCGTCGGAGATGGGCTTCGTGATGCCGCCGGTGCGTATCCTCGACAATGTCCAACTCGAGGGGAACAGCTACGTCATCAAGATCAAGGAGGTCGAGGCAGGGTCGGGGCGCATCTGGCCCGAGCAGTTCATGGTCATGGACCCCTCGGGCGGTCAGGTGGACGTGCCGGGAACCCACACCACCGAGCCGACCTTCGGCTTGCCCGCGACCTGGATCGACGCCGCGCTCAAGGAGGAAGCCGCGGCGAGAGGGTACACCGTGGTCGACGCCGCGACCGTTCTCTCCACGCACCTCACCGAGGTGCTCAAGGCCAATGTGGCGGAGCTTCTCTCCTACGCCGAGGTTCAGAAGCTGCTGAAGGAACTTTCAAAGGAGCAGTCGGAGCTCTTGAAGGACATCATGCCGGGGCAGATCACGGCGTCGGGCATCCAGCGCGTGCTGCAACTCCTGCTGGCCGAGCGCGTGTCCATCCGCGACCTGTCGACCGTCCTCGAAGGCATCGCCGATGGCCTTGCCGCGACGCGCAATCCCGCGATGCTGGTGGAGCACGTGCGCGTGCGGCTGTCGCGCCAGATCTGCGCCCAGCACTATTCCCCGGCCGGCTACCTGCCTCTCATCGCGCTCTCGGCGGCCTGGGAGCAGGCTTTCGCCGAGTCGATCGTCGGGCAGGGGGAGGAACGGAGCCTCGCCATGCAACCCTCGAAACTCACCGAATTCATCACCCTTGTGCGTCTTCGTTTCGAAGACGCGGCGCGCGAAGCGGAAGCACCGGTGCTGGTCGTCTCGCCCGGCATCCGCCCTTACGTGCGCGACATTGTCGAGCGTTTTCGCGCGCAGACGTCCGTTTTGTCGCAGGCGGAAATTCATCCGCGCATCCGGCTGAAGACGGTCGGAAGCATCTGATCGCTTCCGATCACGCGATTCTGATGAAGCCCTTAAGTGCAGATGGCGATTATGTCGGCTCTTGAAAAACACGAAAAATCAAAAGCTTGTCCGGAATCGTCGGCCGGTCTTCCGCACCCGTCGTTCGGGCCGCACGCGACCGGATTGAAACGAAGGCCCCGCCGCCTACGTAAGCGCGGAACAGAGATGGAACCAAAACGCATGCGGGCCGTTGTTCCGGCAAATGTGCGACGTGCACGAACGTTCTCTGTGCAGGTCTCGGCGGCTCCCCGTCGGTTTCTTGAACCGCTTGCCGTGTTCAAGCGACGAAGCCCTGAAGACAAGAGCGAAGGGCAGCGTGTCATGAATCACTCGATTATCGGCGCAGATCGCAATACCCACGTGAAGATGGTCGTTGTGGCGCTTGTGGCGGCCATCATGGTCGTGACCGTCGGGATCGGCGCGCGCTTGAGCAGCTCTGTCGATCTTGGCACCGACATTCTGGCCGTCCGCCCCGGCGAGCACCCGGTCACGGTCGGCGTGATCAAGGCGACCAAGTCGAACACCTATTCGAACAGCGAGACGCCCAACATCCGCTGATCAATCCATTTTACCGACCTCCAAGTCGACTTGAGCGCGCCGCCAGGCGCGCTTTTTGTTTTGTGCATGGTTGTAACCGGATGGCCGGGTTACAAGCCGTTGGAATGCTTAAGGTGGACACTCACCCAGGACCCGTTGCGATCACGATGGCCAACCAAGAACTGGAAACCTGCAAGTCACGCGCCCGGACCTGGTTCGAGGCGCTGCGCGATGAGATTTGCGCTGCCTTGGAGGCGATCGAGCGGGAGGCGCCGCCGGCCCTCTATGACCGGGAGCCGGGCCGTTTCGTGCGCACGCCTTGGCGGCGGACCGACCACACCGGCGCCGCCGGCGGCGGCGGCACCATGGCGATCCTGAAGGGCCGGGTCTTCGAAAAAGGCGGCGTGCACGTGTCCACGGTGCATGGCGAGTTCGCGCCCGAGTTCCGCAAGGAGATTCCCGGCGCGGACACCGATCCGCGCTTTTGGGCGTCGGGCGTTTCGCTGATCCTGCATCCGCGTAATCCGCACGTCCCGGCGGTGCATATGAACACGCGTTTCGTCGTCACCGGCAAATCCTGGTTCGGCGGCGGCGCCGATCTCACGCCCGTGCTCGACCGGCGCCGCACGCAGGACGATGCGGATACGGTCGCCTTCCACGCGGCGATGCGCGCGGCCTGCGACGCGCACGCAGCCGTCGCTCCTTACGAGAAATACAAGACGTGGTGCGACGAGTATTTCTATCTCAAGCACCGCAAGGAGCCGCGCGGCGTCGGCGGCATCTTCTACGACTGGCTGGCGAGCGGCGATTGGGAAGCGGACTTCGCCTTCACGCAAGCGGTCGGCCGCGCGTTCCTGGAAATCTATCCGAATATCGTGCGCCGCAATCTCGCGACGTCGTGGACGCAAGCCGACCGCGAAGAGCAGCTTGTCCGCCGCGGCCGCTATGTCGAGTTCAATCTGCTTTACGACCGCGGCACGATTTTTGGTCTGCGCACCGGCGGCAACGTCGACTCGATCCTGTCGTCGCTGCCGCCGGTGGTGCATTGGCCTTGAGGCCGAGGCTCCCTTAGCGCCCTCACAACATTGCGGCGTCGAACACCATGTAGGCGCCGCCGAACAGGACGACCGCGTCGAGGATGGCGGTGTGGAAATGCACCGGCAGGCGATCGACCAGCGCCTTGGCGATGAAGGCGCCGGGCGTCGCGATGGCGCCGATCAGGAGCGCGAAGACGACGATCTTCGTATCCATGGCTCCGGCGATGCCGAACACCAGCACCTTCACGACACCGACGACCACCGAGATGGCCGCGTCGGTCGCGATCGTGCCGGCGCCGCTCAAGCCTGACGCCATCAGGAGCGAGAGCAGGATCACGCCCGAGCCGGTGGTGCCGCCGACCAGCACGCCGTAACCGACGGAGGAGAAAAACAATCCGCGCTGTTCGAGCGCCAGGCCGCGCCGGCGCATCAGGCGGCGAAGCGGCACGCTCAGCAGCAGCGTGAGGCCGATCACGATCAGCGCGCCGCGGCCGGTGAGCAGTGTGAATCCATAAGCGCCGACGACGCATGTCGGCAGCGCGCCGAGCAGCACGGTCTTCCAGTGCCGCATGCTGATCGCGTCGCGAAAGGCGAGCGCCCGGCTCGTATTGGTGAACAGCGCCGTAATCGCGATGATCGGCACCACCGCCTCGGCGCCGGTGATCGGCACGAGGACGAGCGGCATCAGGACGCCGGTGCCGTAGCCGGCGACGCCGCCGACGAGAGACGCGAACAGCGCCATGCCCGCGACGAGCGCGAGTTGCGTCACGGTGACGCCGGCAAAACCTGCGGCGAGGTCCATCGCGATGATTTCTAAATGGAGGACCGGAAGGGTGGGCGTTCTCTTTCAGTCGGCGGAGTGCAGCCGCCGCATGGTGAACTCGATACGCCCATCGGGGAGTTCGCGCCAGCTTTCGATTTCGGTCATGTAGGCGGCCTTTGGAAACCGCCGCAGGATGTCGCGCGCCTTCTCGCGTGCCGCATCGCGTTCAAGCGCATGGGTTTCGCGATGAAACGCATCGACCGCGGCACGGCTCCGCCCGGCCATGCGCTCGGCGCTGCGGCGCGCGATGTCGGCGGGTCGGCGCGGTGAGCTCATGCTGCAAGTCTACGCCGGCCGCGCGACGCAGGCGAGTCGGTCGCAAGAAGGCTCGGTTAAGTGCCCGCAGACCTGCGGGTGTCGTCCCCGCGAAGGGGGCGGTGATGCCTCAAGTCCCCGCCGTCTTTTCGGCGATTGCGTCCAACGCGGCCCGATCCTTCGGGAAATCGGCGGCGATCCAAGCTTCTTCCGCCGCCGCGAGCGCCGCGCCCAGGGCCGGACCTTTCGGCACGCCGCGCGTCATGAAATCGGCCGCCTTGAGGGGGAATTTCGGCGGCGGCCAGCGGTCCGGCAGCGTGAACAGCCCGTTCCATGCGGGATTGTCCGTCGAGGCTCCCGATCGCGTCCATGAAAAGAGGATGCGGTCCCGATAACGATCCGGCAGAAGCCGGTAGAGAAGGCTGCGGGCCTGGCGTTCCGAAGACGCCTCCGTCACGTCCCACCAGCCCTGCGCCATGGAGAAGAGGCGGTCGGTCTCTTCATTGGCGAGACGCAGCCGCTCGCGGAAGCGTTCCGCGTCATCGGTGACGTGGACCGCGAGCGCTCCCAGCCGCCGCACCGGATCGGGCGCGAGACCGAGCGCCTTTTCCAATGCGTCCATCCGCTGGAGATGCGCGACCAGCGGCGCGGCGCTCAGGACGCGATCGAGAATTCCGGCGTCGGCCATGACGGTCAGCGTCCCCGCCGCGCGCGGCGCGACGACGAGCTTCATCAGTTCCATGCGGGTGCGCTCGCGCGACAATTGCGCGAGCCCGGCGCGATGGCGGATCGTCGCCCGCAAACCCTCCGCGTCCGGCGCGCCGGCGCCGTAGGCGGCATAAAAACGGAAGAAGCGCAGGATGCGCAGATAGTCCTCGCGGATACGCGCATCGGCCTCGCCGATGAAGCGGACGCGCCGCGCTTCGAGATCGGGCAGGCCGCTCACCGGGTCGTGTATCCGGCCGTCCGGTGAAAGCGACAGCGCGTTCATCGTGAAATCGCGGCGCTCGGCGTCCCGTCTCCAGTCGCGGCCGAAGCGAACGCGTGCCTTGCGTCCGAAGGTCTCGACGTCCTCGCGCAGCGTCGTTACTTCGAATGGCGTGCCGTCGACGACCACGGTGACCGTGCCGTGGTCGATGCCGGTCGGCACCGCCTTGAGCCTTTCGGCCGTGGCACGCCGCGTGACGACGTCCGGCGTCGCGGTCGTGGCGATGTCGATCTCTCCGCGCGGCAGTCCGAGCAGCGCGTTGCGCACCGCGCCGCCGACGATGCGCGCCTCTTCGCCGTCGCGATCGAGCAGGGCGAGGACACGCGCCGCCGGCCCTTGCAACAATTGGGAGATGTTCTTTCGCGTGACGGCGCTTGCGCTCATTCATTCCTGCCGGGGATGAACTTGCCGTTCTCCATATGCGCCGGAACGTAAGTCGAGTGTGGCGGCGCTCCGCTGAATTGCGCGATCAGGACGAAGGAGACCACCACCAATGACAACGCGACGATCGTGAGCCAGATGATCGCGTGCCACGACCATGCGTCAGGGACGAACAGACCTTCGCGGGTCGCCCAGATGAATGCCGCGTAGAGGACGAATGGAGCGGCGAAAAGGGCGAGTTCGGTCAGGATCGGACGGATCATCGGCGGCCGGCGCCCGTACGCCCGACAGGAGGAGGCGTCGGCGCGCCGTCTGCGGCGGCATGGATCGAGCGGTGGCGCTGGCTCATGTCAGCCACCGTAAAGCCGTTCATAGAGTCGCCGTAACATGCCTGCCGTCGCCCCCCAGATATAATGATCCCCGAACGGCATGGCGTAGTAGGTGCGCATCATGCCGCGCCACTCCCGACTGTGGCGCTGATGATTCTCCGGCCCCATGAGAAACGCCAGAGGAACCTCGAAAACGTCCTGCACCTCGGCGGGGTTGGGTGTGATCGTGAAGCCGGGCGCAACGCGCGCGACCGTCGGCGCAATCCGGTAGCCGGTCGTCGTCAGATGCGTGTCGGAATAGCCGAGCGGCTCGACGAAGCGCGCATCGAGCCCGATCTCCTCGTTGGCTTCGCGCAGCGCCGCCGCGACGGGCGAGGCGTCTTCAGGGTCGATCTTGCCGCCGGGGAAGGCCACCTGGCCCGCGTGACTCGACAGCTTGTCGTTGCGCAAGGTCAGAAGCACCGTCGGCTCCGGACGGTCGACGACGGGAATGAGCACGGCGGCCGGGCGGATCGGCCGTACGTCCGCGATCGCCAGAACGACCGGATCGCTTTCGTGATCGCCATGCGGCGGGACGAGATCGGGGTTGGTGAGGGCCGGGTCGACCCGCCGGCTCAGGCGGGCGCGGGCGAGATCGAAGAATTCGTGGCCGGGCAACGATTCTGGCGTGGCGGCGTGCATCAAACACCGTCCTGCAGGGCGTCGGCCGGCGCCATCGGAAAAAAGGCGGCACCCGACGCGATGCCGAACATGCGACGCCCTTCGACGCCACGTTCCTCGCCGCGCGCGACGAGATCGTAGAACAAGGCCCGCGTCACTTTGGCCCACAGGCCGCGCCGGACATGCAGATAGGGCTTGAGGCCGCCGGTGCCCGGCTCCGGCTCGAAGCGAAGCGCGTTCTCCGGCCCGCAGACGACCCAGTCGTCGACATTGGTGCGAAAGTGCAGCGTTTCCATACCTTGCGTCGGCTCGACCTGCATTTCCACGGCCAGGAAAGGGGCGTCGTCGACCGTAATGCCGCACTTCTCCACCGGGGTGACGAGAAAGTGGTGATCGCCCTCGCGCTTGAGGACGGAGGCGAACAGCTTCACCAGCGGCAGCCGGCCAATCGGCGTCTTTTGATAAAACCAAGTGCCATCGGTGGCGATTCGCATGTCGATTTCGCCGCAATAGGGCGGATTCCACAGATGGACGGGGGGCGGCCCTTTTTTCCCGGCGGTGCGCGCGGCGCCCGCGAGCGTTTCCAGTCCGCCGATGGGATTTCTCGTATCCGTCATTGCGTATCCAGCGTGACTTGACTTACCGCGATGCCGATCTCGTGATCGTGAACGGGTGGTCCTAAATCGCCACGATCTCAATCTAGCGTAGATGCGCTACGCGTACGGCAGGGCCGAGCCGGCAGGGACACCAGATTTAGGCTCGATTGCCGTATGATCTACCCTAAATCAAGCGGCGTTGACGATGCCTTTGGCGAAGGAGCGTAAGGAATGAGCGTGACCGGCACGGACGGCATCGAGAACTTCGAGGATATGATGGTTCGCGCCGCCGAGCAGGCGGCCGGCCACGTCCGCGCCGCCAAGGCAGCCATCGGCGCCGTGATTTTCGGCCAGGAGAGCGTGGTCGAGCGCGCCCTGGTGACGGTCTTGTCCGGCGGCCATGCCCTGCTGATCGGCGTGCCCGGCCTCGCCAAGACCAAGCTCGTCGAGACGATGGGCATCGTTCTCGGGCTCGACGCGCGCCGCGTGCAGTTCACGCCGGACCTGATGCCGTCCGACATCCTCGGCAGCGAGGTACTGGAGGAGACGACGGGAGGGCGGCGCAATTTCCGCTTCATTCCGGGCCCGATCTTCGCCCAGCTTCTGATGGCCGACGAGATCAACCGCGCGAGCCCGCGCACGCAGTCGGCGCTTCTGCAAGCGATGCAGGAACTGCATGTCACCGTTGCCGGCGCGCGCCATGACGTGCCGAAGCCTTTCCATGTGCTGGCGACGCAGAACCCGCTGGAGCAGGAGGGCACGTATCCGTTGCCGGAAGCGCAGCTCGACCGCTTCCTGATGGAGATCGACGTCGACTATCCCGACCTCGAAGCGGAGCGCCGCATCCTGTTCGACACCACCGGCGCCGAGGAGGCGAAGGCCAAGGCGACGATGACCGCCGAAGACCTGATCGCGGCGCAGCGTCTTGTGAGGCGGTTGCCGGTCGGCGAATCGGTCGTCGAGGCGATCCTGGCGCTGGTGCGCTCGGCGCGGCCGGGCGCGGACGGGGGCGAGGCGTCGCGCCTCATCGCCTGGGGTCCGGGCCCTCGCGCCAGCCAGGCGTTGATGCTGGCGGTGCGCGCGCGGGCCCTGCTTGAGGGCCGCCTTGCACCGTCGATCGACGATGTCATCGCTTTGGCGGAGCCGGTCCTCAAGCATCGCATGGCCCTCAACTTCGCCGCGCGCGCCGAAGGCGAAACCGTCGGCGCTGTCATCGGCCGCCTGACGGCGCGCATTGGATAAGCGGATGGCGGAACGAACGGACGCGAATTTCAACGGCGCCGTCCGACGCTCGACCGGTTCGGCCCGCTCGCTTGCGGCGGCGATGCCGCGTCTGGTTCTCGAGGCGCGCCGTATCGCCGCGACGGTGACGCATGGGCTGCATGGCCGCCGGCGCGCCGGCGCCGGCGAGAATTTCTGGCAGTACCGCCGCTTCATGTGGGGCGAGCCCGCGCGCCGCGTCGATTGGCGGCGCTCCGCGCGCGGCGACAACCTGTTCGTGCGCGAGCGTGAATGGGAGGCGGCGCATACGGTCTGGATCTGGCCGGATCGCTCGCCCTCCATGTCTTTCAAGTCCGCCCTCGCGCGCGAGCCGAAACTCGACCGCGTTCTCGTCGCCGCGCTCGCGCTGGCCGAGATTCTGGTGCAAGCCGGCGAGCGGATCGGCGTACCCGGCCTGCTGCGGCCGACGGCGAGCCGCGACGTGATCGAACGCATGGCGCAGGCGATCGTGCATGATGTCGCGGAGCACGAGAGCCTTCCGCCGTCCTTCGCGCCGTCGCCGCTGGCGGAGGTCGTGGTGCTGTCCGATCTCTGGGTCCCGACGCCGGATGTGGTGCAAATGCTGACGCAGCTTTCCGCGAGCGGCGCGCGGGGGCATCTGGTTCAAGTCGTCGATCCGGTGGAGGAGACCTTTCCCTATTCCGGCCGGGTCGAGTTCGTCGAGCCGGAAGGCGCGGGCGCGATCACCGCCGGCCGCGCCGAGACGTGGCGTGCCGACTACGACGCGCGCGTCGCCCGCCATCGTGCCGAAATCCGCGCCGAGACGGCGCGGCTCGGCTGGACCTTCACCATTCACCGCACCGACCGCTCCGCGAGCGAGCTGCTGCTGAGCCTTTACGCGCATATGGGCGCCGACGCCGCGGGTGCCGCCGCAGCGCCGACCGCCGCTTCCGCGGAGCGCCACGCATGAGAGCCGCATCATGCTAGGCCTGCCGCTCGGTTTCACGCAGCCGCTGATCTTGCTGGGCCTTCTGAGTCTGCCGGTGCTGTGGTGGCTGCTGCGGCTGGTGCCGCCGCGGCCGCAGGTCGTGCATTTCCCTCCCGCGCGCCTGCTCTTCGACATCGCTCCGAAGGAGGAGATGCCGTCGCGCACGCCATGGTGGTTGACGCTGCTTCGCCTGCTGCTCGCGGCGCTGCTGATCATCGCCGCGGCCGGGCCGTTGTGGAATCCGCCGGTTGCCGGCGGTTCCAGCACGCGCCCGATCCTGCTGCTGATCGATGACGGCTGGTCGGCGGCGGCAAGCTGGGAAGCACGTCAACGCACCGCCGACGACATCGTGGCCCGCGCGGAAACCGATGGGCGCGGCATCGCGCTGGCTCCGCTTTCCGAAACGCTACGCGATATTTCGCTGGAACCTGCCGGCGCGGCGCGCGTACGGCTACGGCAGATGGCGCCCAAGCCTTATACGGTGGAGCGTGCCGACGCGCTCGCCACGATCTCGCGCTTTCTCGGCGCAAGCCCGGACGTCGATGTCGTGTGGCTCTCCGACGGCGCCGATCTCGGCAATGCCAAAGCGTTTACCGATGCGCTCGCCACGGCACTGAAAGGCAAGCCGCTGACCGTCGTCGACGGCGGCTTGCCGCCGGCACGCGCGCTTGCGGGCGGCGAAAATAGCGCGGGCGCGTTGACGGTGAAGGTGTTGCGCGCCGGCGCGAGCGCGGAAGGACAGGCCGGTATCGTGCGCGCGCTCGATCTCAAGGGGCTGCCGCTCGGCGAGGCGCCGTTCACGTTCGCGGCCGATGCGCGCGAGACCGAGGCAACCTTCGATCTGCCGCTCGAAATGCGCAATGAGATCGCGCGTTTGGAAATTTCCGGCGAGCGCGCTTCCGGCGCCGTCCAGCTTCTCGACAAGCGCTGGCGCCGCCGCACGGTCGGTCTCGTCAGCGGCGCGACCGCCGACACCGCACAGCCGCTGCTCGCCGCGACATACTATCTTTCCCGCGCCATGAACCCGGTCGCCGATATCCGCGTGACCGATCGCGGCTCGCCGGGCGAGGCGGTGACGCAATTTCTGGAGCAGAACCTGCCGATGATCGTGCTCGCGGATGTCGGCAATGTCGGCGACGATGCGCGCGCGCGCCTCACCCGTTGGGTGGAGGAGGGGGGCGTGCTTGTGCGCTTTGCCGGGCCGCACCTTGCCGCCGCGCAGGAAGAAGACCTCATTCCCGTGAAGTTGCGGCGCGGCGGCCGCACGCTGGGCGGCAGCCTGACTTGGGAGCAGCCGCAGCACCTTGCGGCTTTCAATCCGGACAGCCCGTTCGTCGGCATGGCGGTTCCAAACGACGTCACCGTCACGCGTCAGGTTCTCGCCGAGCCGGAATCGGCGCTTGGCGATCGCACCTGGGCGACGCTCGGCGACGGCACGCCGCTGGTCACCGGCGCGCGCCGCGGCAAGGGCCTCGTCGTGCTTTTCCACGTCACCGCCGACTCGCGATGGTCGGACCTGCCGCTCTCCGGTACGTTCGTCGAGATGCTGAAGCGTGTGATCGGTCTCGCCGGTTCGACCACGGTCGACACCTCCACGGCGTCCGAGACGAAGGAAGCGCAGGAAGTCGTTCCGCCGACACGTATCCTCGACGGTTTCGGCGCGTTCGGGCCACCGCCGAAATATGCCCGGCCGGCGTCGACCCGCTTCGTCGGGCGGGCCACCGCGAACCATCCGCCTGGTTTTTATGGCCCGCCAGAAGGCTTGCTTGCCGTGAATACGCTTGCGCCGGCCGATCGCCTGGCGCCGATCGATTTCGCGCCGCTCAACGCGCGGCGCATATCGTATCAGGTCAGCGAGCCGAGCGATCTGCGCGGTCCTGTTCTGCTTGGAGCGCTCGCTTTGCTGCTGCTCGATGCCATCGTCGTCTTCATCCTCGCCGGAGGGCTCGCGCGCATGCGCCGGCGTCCGGCGGTCGCCGCGATCGTGTTCGCGATCATTGCGGGATTGGCGGTCGGCAGTCCGCGCGCCAATGCGCAGGATGACAACGCGGCGCTGAAGGCGGCGCTCGAGACGCATCTTGCCTACGTCGTGACGGGCGATACGCAGGTGGACGAGATCAGCAAATCCGGTCTGCAAGGTCTCACGCTGTTTCTCGCGCAACGCACCGCGCTCGAGGCCGGCGAGCCGATCGGCCTCGATATCGCACGCGACGAGCTTGCCTTCTATCCTCTGATCTATTGGCCCGTGGTGCCCGGCGCGGAAAAGCCAAGTTCGCAGGCGCTATCGCGTATCGATGCTTACATGAAGCGCGGCGGCACCGTTCTGTTCGACACGCGCGACGCAGTGGAAGCGCCGGCGGGCGCCGGCGGCGAAACGCGCAGTCCCGGCATGCTGGCGCTGCGCGAAATCCTCTCCGGGCTCGACATTCCGGCGCTGGAGCCGGTGCCGCGCGACCATGTGCTGACCAAGACGTTCTTCCTGCTGCGCGATTTCCCCGGCCGCTTCACGACCGGACAGCTTTGGGTCGAGGCGCTGCCGAACGACGACGAAGAGGAAGAAGGTAACGCAAAGCGGCCGGTGCGTGCCGGCGACGGCGTATCGTCAATCCTCATCACATCGAACGACTTCGCCGGTGCCTGGGCGACTCGGCCGGACGGCCAGCCGATGCTGCCGTTGCAGCCCGGCGAGCCGCGCCAGCGCGAATTCGCCTTTCGTGCCGGCGTCAACATCGTGATGTACACGCTGACCGGCAATTACAAGGCCGACCAGGTGCATTTGCCGGCGTTGCTGGAAAGGCTCGGCCAATGAGCATGCTCGCCGTTGCGCCAGCCGGGTTGCGTCGATGAATCTCGGCATCTCCTTCGCGCCGCTGGTTCCCCCTTACGTTTTGTGGGCTGCGATCGCCGTTGCGGTCGTGGTGGCGCTGTTGCCCTTGCTGGCGCGCCGTCGCGGCGGCTGGATGCGCGCGCTGGCGCTGGCGATGCTGGCGCTTGCCCTCGCCAACCCCTCGTTCACGCGCGAGGACCGTGAGCCGCTCTCTTCCGTCGCCGTCGTCGTCGTCGACAAAAGCCCGAGCCAGAACTTCGGCGCCCGCAACAGCCAGACGGAGGCCGCGCGCGCGGCGCTGACGGAGCGCCTCGGCCATATCCCGGGCCTTGAAGTGCGTGTCGTGGAGGCCGGGCAGGCCGATGGCGAGACCGACGGCACGCGGCTCTTCTCCGCGCTGTCCGCCTCGCTCGCCGATGTGCCGCCGGACCGCGTGGCGGGGGCGGTCTTCATCACCGACGGGCGCGTGCACGACGTGCCGGCCGACGCCGCGGCGCTCGGCTTTGCCGCGCCCGTACACGCCTTGATCACCGGACGCACGGACGAACGCGACCGCCGTGTCGCGATCGTCTCCGCGCCGCGTTTCGGCATCGTCGGACAATCGCAAACCATCACCTTCCGCGTCGAGGATCAGGGCGTGGCGCCTGGCCCTGTGGAGGTGGTGGTGCGCCGCGACGGCGAAACCGTCGAGAAGCGCACGGTTCAGGTCGGCACGGCCGTGCGTCTGGCGATGCCGGTGCCGCATGCCGGACCGAATATCGTCGAGATCGAAGCGGCGCCGCTGGAGGGCGAGCTCACGCCCGTGAACAATCGCGCGGTCGTCTCGATCGACGGCGTGCGCGACAAGCTGCGGGTGCTGCTCGTTTCCGGTGAGCCGCATGCCGGCGAGCGCACCTGGCGCAACTTGTTGAAGTCCGACGCCTCGGTCGACCTCGTGCATTTCACCATTTTGCGTCCGCCGGAAAAGCAGGACGGCACACCGATCAACGAGCTTTCGCTGATCGCCTTTCCGACGCGCGAACTGTTCCAGCAGCGCATCAAGGATTTCAACCTGATCATCTTCGATCGCTATGCGCGCCAAGGCGTGCTGCCGATCATCTATTTTGACAACATCGCCCGCTATGTGCGCGAGGGCGGCGCGGTGCTGGTGGCGGCGGGACCCGACTACGCAAGCCCAACGAGCTTGTGGCGCACGCCCCTCGAGGAGATCCTCCCGGCGGAACCGGGCAATCGCTCTATCGAACAGCCGTTCTATCCCTTGCTGACGGATCTCGGAAAACGCCATCCGGTGACGCGCGGCCTCGAGGGAGCGGCGTCGACACCTCCGCACTGGAGCCGCTGGTTTCGCGTCGTCGACACGCGCTCGACGTCGGGTACATCCGTCATGGACGGTCCCGATCAGAAGCCGCTGCTCGTCCTCAATCGCGTCGGAGAAGGCCGCGTCGCGCTGCTGCTTTCCGATCACATCTGGCTGTGGGCGCGCGGCTACGAGGGCGGCGGCCCGCACCTCGATCTGCTGCGTCGCCTGTCTCACTGGCTGATGAAGCAGCCGGATCTGGAAGAGGAGGCGCTGCGGCTTTCGGCCAACGGCCGCCAGATCAACGTGCGCCGGCAGACGATGGCCGACGGCGTCGGCCAGGTGACGATGACGAACCCGTCGGGCAAGACGCGCACGCTCGACCTGACCAGCAAGGACCCCGGCGTTTGGCAAGGCGCCATCGAGGCCGATGAGCTCGGTCTGTGGCGTGCGACCGACGGCAAGCTCACCGCGCTGGTGAATGTCGGTCCGCCGAATCCGCGCGAATTCGCGGAGGTGACGTCGACCGGAAAGGTGATGGAGCCGATCGTTTCCGCGACCGGCGGCGCGGTGCGCCGCCTCGCCGCGGCGGATGACGCGGCGAACGTGCCGCGCGTGATCGGCGTGCGCGCCGGCGATGTCTTCAAAGGTGACGATTGGATCGGGCTGAAGCTGCGCAGCGCAAGCATCGTGCGCGGCATCGGCGTGCTGCCGGTGTTCGCGGGCCTTCTCGGCTTGCTCCTTTTGATCGGCAGTCTCGCGGCGGCCTGGGCGCGCGAAGGCCGTTGACGGCGCCGCCGATTGCCGGTTCGATCGTCTTTCGTCTTGAATCGTTTTCGTGCATATCGAATCGTGCGCTACGGCGCCCGACCCGTACTTCCGTCGAAAAGGAAATCGAATGACCGAACTCTGCCAGGGGCCCGATCCGCATGTTCGCAAGCCGAAGATGGCGGTTCCAAAAAATACAACCGATACGCACTTCCACCTCTTCGGTCCCGCGTCGCGATATCCTTATGCAGACGGCCGCGAATACACGCCACCGGACGCGCCGGCGGCGGATGCGCGCGCCATGTTCGATACGCTCGGCGTGCAGCGCTGCGTCGTCATCCAGCCGAGCGTTTACGGGCTCGATAATCGCTGCCAGTTGGAACAGGGCGCCGCGCTCGGCATTCCCTTCCGCGCGGTCGTGGTGACCGAGCGCAACGTCCCCGACGCAGAGCTCGCGCGCATGCACGACCTCGGGGCGCGCGGCATGCGTTTCATCCTGGCGCATGCCGGCGGTCTCACGCCCGACGATCTCGAATACTACGCCGACCGCCTGAAGGAGATCGGCTGGCACATCCAGCTCATGGTGCGGCCGCATCACCTCGTCGAACTCGAGTCGCGGCTTGCAAAGCTGTCATGCACAATCGTCATTGATCACATGGCCATGGTGAAGCCGGAGGAGGGTGTCGCGCAGCCGGCGTTCCAGGGCCTTCTGAGGCTCCTGCGCAATGGGGGCTGCTGGGTGAAGATGACCGGTGCCTATCGCCTGTCGCAGCAGCCGCCGTACTATCCCGACATGAAGCCGTTCGCCGCCGAACTGGTGAAAACGAAGGCGGATCGGCTGATTTGGGGCACCGACTGGCCGAACGTGCATTTCAACGGGCCGGCGCCGAACGCCGGCGACCTGTTGGATCTGCTCGGCGAATGGGTGCCCGACGCGGCCGCGCGGCAGCGCATCCTCGTCGACAATCCGGCGGCGCTTTACGGCTTCGACGACTGATCCGGGAGATACCGCCGCGGCTCATGAGGTGAATCTGTCGAGTTGGAGCGCATCGCGTTCTTCCTGTAGAGTTTGGAAAATATCCCATCGACGGAGGAAACGATGAGCCGCGGTAAACAATTCCGGACGCTCTTGGCGCGTGACGGCATGATCATCGCGCCGGGCGCGTATGACTGCATCACCGCGCGCACCATCGCGCAGGCGAAATTCGACGCGGTATACATGACCGGCGCCGGCACCGCCGCGACGCTCGGCTATCCCGATTACGGCCTCGTCACCATGTCGGAGATGGCCGACAATGCCGGCCGCATCGCGCAAAGCGTCGACGTGCCGGTCATTGCCGATGCCGACACCGGCTACGGCAATGAGCTCAACGCCACGCGCACGGTCCGCGAATACGAGCGCCGCGGCGTCGCCGGCCTGCATATCGAGGACCAGGGCTTTCCGAAGAAGTGCGGCCACCTCGACAACAAGGTGATCGCGCCGCTCGACGAATTCGTCGCCAAGATCCGTGCCGCGGTGGCGGCGCGCACGGACCCTGACTTCTTCATCATCGCGCGCACGGATGCGCGCGCCTCGCTCGGATTGGATGAAGCCGTGCGCCGCGCCAATGCCGCGCTCGAGGCGGGGGCCGACATGGCGTTTGTCGAAGCGCCGCAGACGGTCGAGGAGGTCGCCAGCGTTCCGAAACTGGTGAAAGGCCCGTGCCTGCTCAACGTCGTCTGGGGCGGCAAGACCCCGCAGATCGCTTTCGATGACGCGCAGAAGATGGGTTACAAGCTCGCCATCGTTCCCGGCATGCTGTTCAAGGCGGTGCTCGGCGTTTGCGAGACGACGTTGGCTGAACTGCGCCGCGCCGGCCGCCATCCGGAACTGAACAAGGCGATGACGGTGCGCGAGGCGTTCCGCCGCGTCGGCGCCGACGAATGGGACGCGGTGCAGGAGAAGTTCAAGGTCGCGGAGCCGCCGCGCGTCGAGGCCGCCGAATAAGGGGGCGCATCATGACGGCTCCCGCAACGCTTTTTGACAAGATCTGGGCCGCGCATGCCATCCTTTCCCGTCCCGACGGCGCGACGCTCCTCCACATCGACCGCCACCTCGTCCATGACGGGGCGAGCAACGCTTTCCGCACGCTGAAGGAAAAGGGCCTCGCCGTGCGGCGGCCGGACCGCACGTTCGCCACGCCTGACCATTACGTCTCGACGCTCGGGCGCACCTTGTCGTCGATCAACGACCCCAACCGTCGTGGCATGGTCGAGGACCTGGAGACGCACACCAGGGAATCGAACGTCAAGATGTTCGGGCTGAGCGACCGGCGCCAGGGCATCGTGCATGTCGTCGGGCCGGAGCAGGGGCTGAGCCAGCCGGGCATGGTCATCGTCTGCGGCGACAGCCACACCGCGACGCACGGCGCCATGGGGGCATTGGCTTTCGGCGTCGGGGCGTCGGAAGTCAGCCACGTGCTCGCGACGCAGACGCTGTGGCAGCGCAAGCCGAAGAACATGCGCGTGACCGTCGACGGCACGCTGGCGCCCGGCGTCGTCGCCAAGGACGTGATCCTCGCGATCATCGCCAAGATCAGCGCCATGGGCGGCACCGGGCACGTCATCGAATATGCCGGCTCCGCGATCCGCGGCCTGAGCATCGAGGGGCGTCTCACCGTCTGCAATATGTCGATCGAGGCGGGCGCGCGCGCCGGCATGGTCGCGCCCGACGACACGACGTTCGCGTATCTGCACGGCAGGCCCTATGCGCCGAAAGGCGCCGACTGGGACAAGGCGCTGGCGCTGTGGCGTACGCTGCCGACCGACGAGGGAGCGACGTTCGATCGCGAAGTGCATCTCGACGCCGCCGAGATCGCGCCGATGGTGACCTGGGGGACGAGCCCGGAAGCCGCGGCGCCGATTACCGATCGCGTGCCCGACCCGAAGGACGCCGCCGACGCCTTCCGTCGCGATAACATGGAGCGGGCGCTCGCTTACATGGACCTCAAGCCGGGCATGCCGCTCTCGGAGATTGCGGTCGACCGCGTCTTCATCGGTTCCTGCACCAACAGCCGCATCGAGGACTTGCGGGCGGCGGCCAAAGTGGTGAAGGGGCGCCACACCACGATTCCGGCCATGGTCGTTCCGGGCTCGGGGCTCGTGAAGGCGCAGGCCGAGGCCGAGGGGCTCGACGCGATTTTCAAAAGCGCGGGGTTCGAATGGCGCGAGGCCGGCTGCTCGATGTGTGTCGGCATGAACGGCGATCTCGTCGCGCCGGGCGAACGCTGCGCTTCGACCTCGAACCGCAATTTCGTCGGCCGCCAGGGCAAGGGCGCGCGCACGCATCTCGTCAGTCCGACGATGGCGGCGGCGGCGGCCGTCACCGGGAAATTGACCGACGTGCGTCAGTTGATGGCGAACGGCTGAGGAGCGATCGGATGGAGCCATTCAGATATCTCGATGCCGTGGCTGCGCCGATGGAAGCGCCGAACGTCGACACCGACCAGATCATTCCGGCGCGCTTTCTTTACCGCAAGCGCAACGAGGGCTGGGCGCATCTGCTGTTCCACGATCTGCGCTTCAACGACGACGAAACGCCGAAGGACGGCTTCCTGCTCAATATGCCGCCGTTCGGCGAGGCGAAGGTTCTCGTCGCTGACCGCAACTTCGCCTGCGGCTCCTCGCGCGAGCATGCCGTCTGGTCGCTCTATGATTACGGCTTCCGCGTCGTCATCGCGAAGAGCTTCGGCGATATCTTCTTCGGTAACAGCTTCCAGAACGGATTGCTGCCGATCGTGCTGCCGCCGGAACGGGTGGAGGCGCTGCGCGCCGCGCTGATCAAAGAGCCGGGCGCGCATATCGTGGTCGATCTCGAGAAGCAGGAAGTGCGCGGACCGGATGGCACGGTCGATCGTTTCGAGATCGATGCGTTCCGCAAGGAATGCCTGCTCGCCGGCACCGACGACGTGACCTTCACGCTGTCGAACATCGACCGCATCGCCGCCTTCGAGAAGGCGTACGAAAGCAAGCTTGGTTGGGTTTAACGGTTCAAGGCGGCTGATCCGTCATCCTGAGGTGCTCGCGAAGCGAGCCTCGAAGGATGCACGGCCAATTTCCTCAACGGTGGCCGTCGCCCTTCGAGGCTCGGCGCTTGCGCGCCTCGCACCTCAGGATGACGGATGGAGTTCACCTGCGTCCGTCGACTATCTTTGCTACCTTCGCATCCGCCGGTCGAGCGCCAGCAGCAGGCTGTTGGCGGTGATGGCGAACACCACGACCACGAGGATCACGGCCGTCGTCATGCGCACATTGTGCAGGTTGATGCCGTTGATGATGAGGAAGCCGAGGCCGCGTTGAGAGGCGAACATCTCGCCGATCAGCACGCCCAGCAGCGTCAGCGAGAACCCGACGCGGATGCCGGTGATGATCTCGGGCATCACCGCCGGCATCAACACCGTGCGGACCGTCTGCCATTGCGACAGCCGCATCACGCGCGCCGTGCGCAGCAGCACCGGATTGATGTTCTTCACCGCGTTGAGCGTGAACAGGATGATCGGGATGATGCCGTGCATCACGCCGAACGCGACTTTCGCGGAAATGCCGAGGCCGAAGATCAACAGCACCAGCGGATAGAGCGTGATTTTCGGGATGGTGTAGAGCGCGACCAGGATCGGTTCGCCGACGTCGCCGGCAAAGCGCTGTAGGCCGAGGAAGAGGCCGAGCGCCAATCCGAGGGCGATCGAGATGACAAGCGCATAGGCGAAGGCGACGAGCGTCGCCTGCACATGCGTCCAGAAGCTTTGCGTGGTGACGAGCGTCGCCGCGTATCGCAGCGTCTGTATCGGCGATGTGATCGCCGAGTCGCCGACCCAGGCGTAGACGGCCTGCCAGCCGGCGACGACGACGGCGACGATGATCAGCGAATCGAGGATACGCGAATCGAACGGCGAACGGGCCGCCGGCTGTGCGCTCATGCCCGCGCCCTCCGCTTGAGGAGGCGCTGCTCCCACATATGCAGGATCGCGTTCATCACCGTGACGACGACGAGGACGAACATCATCAGCGCGTACATCGTGTCATTGTCGAAGTTCTGGTAGGCGTAGGCGATCGAGAAACCGAGGCCGCCGCCGGAGAGGATGAACTCGCCGGCGATGATGCCGATGAAGGCATAGGCCAGCGCGAGCTTGAGGCCGGTGAAGAGGTACGGCGCGGCGCTGGGCAGCGTCAGCAGCATGACCGTGGACAGTGGGCTCATGCGGTAGATTTTCGCCGTCTTGACGAGGACGCGCGGCACCCGGTCGAGGCCGTTGAGCGTGCTGATCACCATCGCGGCGGTCGCGAACACGACGCCGATGGCGATCAGCGGAATGGTGTTGAGCCCGAACAGGGCGATCAGCAGCGGATAAAAGACGAAGAACGGGATCGAGTAGTACGAGGCGAGGAGCGGATCGAGCGCGCGGCGCACGCGCGGCAAGGCATGCACCAGCGCGCCGATGCCCAGGCCGACGGTGACGGAGAACACGAAGGCGATCGCGACGGTGGAGAAGGTCTGGATGATATCGTTCGTCATCTGGCCTGACGCCAGAATCTCATAGAGCTTCACCGCCATCGCGCTCGGCGGGATCATCGTGAGCGGATTGATGATCTTTGTCCGGCACAGGACCTCGAGCAACAACACCGAGCCCACGATCAGGGCGATCCGCGACCAGCCGACTTTTGCCGCGCGCGTCACGTGTCCGCTCTTTGCGTGAGGCCTTCGCGAGAGCCGATGGCCTTCAGCGATTCGCCGCGCAGAAGCGACCACAGTTTTCCCGTCAAAGTTCCGAAAGCCGAATCGGCGACGATGCGGCTGTCGCGTTCACGCGGCCAGCCGGTCGTGAGGACGTCGATGAAACGGCCGGGCCGCGCCGACATGACGCCGACCCGATCGGACAGCATCGCCGCTTCGTCGAGTGCGTGCGTGATCAGCATTACGGTCGCGTTCGTCTCGCGCCACAGCCGCAGCAACTCGTCGCCCATCAGCAGCCGTGTCTGCTGATCGAGCGCGCCGAACGGCTCGTCGAGCAGGATCAGGCGCGGCTGCATCACCAGCGTGCGCGCGATGCAGACGCGCTGGCGCATGCCGCCGGAAAGCTGCGCCGGATAAGCTTTGGTGAAGTCCTTCAAACCCATGAAGCCGATGGCGTAAGTGACGCGCCGCTCGATTTCGGCGGCGTCGACGCCGGCGCGGCGCAGCCCGAACGCGACGTTGTCGTGTACGGTGAGCCAGGGAAACGACGCGTCCTCCTGGAAGACGACGCCGACCCCATCCGGCACCGTGCCGTGCACCGGATTGCCCTCGAAGGTGATCGTGCCGTCGGTCGGCGGGTTCAGGCCGGCAAGCACGTCGAGCAACGTCGACTTGCCGCAGCCGGAGGGGCCGACCACGGCGAGGAACTCGCCGTGGCCGATATCGAGGTCGACGGGACCGAGCGCGTGCACGGCCATCGCGCCCGGATAGACGCGCGTCACGCCGCGCAGGACGGCATGGGCGCCGCGACGATCCTGGTCCGTCGTCGCCGGCGCCGATCCGGAAGCGCCATCGCGCATCATTGCGTCTTTGCAAGGTCCTTCGGAAGGAACGAAGTGTCCACCATCGCCTTCCAATCCGGCGGCGCCTTCAGCGTGCCGACGAGCTGCATGCCTTCCGCCATGCGGTTCATGCCGTCATAGTTCAGCGCGCCGTTGCCCCAGTATTTGATCTCCAGGAAGTGCTTGAACACGTTGGTGTAGAGCTTGGCATCGCCGTTGTACGCCTTCGCGACGATCGCGGCGGACTCCTCCGGGTGTTTCGTGATGTATTCGACGCCCTCGCGGCGGCCCTCGATGATGCCGCGCAGCTTGTCGCCACCCGTTTTCGCGAATTCTTCCGTGGTCACGAGCACCGTCTGCGTCATCTGCGGCGGGAAGCAGTCGCCCGACCAGAACAGCGGCCGGACCTTGTCCTTGTTCTCCGACCACAACGGCTCGGAGTTCATTCCCGCGTCCACCGCCTTGTTGATCACGGCGGAAAGGTTGGCGCCGTTGTCGCCGGCCGGGAGAAGCTTCACGTCCTTCGGGTCGATCTTCGCCGACTTGAGACACATCAGGATCAGCATGTTGGTGACGGATCCGGGCGATGTGTAGCTCACCTTCTTGCCGACGACGTCCTTGATCGATTTGAGCGCGGAATCCGGCTGTGTGATCCAGAGGATGTCGGCCACGGTCTCGACGCCGCCGCCGATGATCTTCAACGGCTGCCCGCGATTGATCGCCAGCACCGCTGCCGGGAGCGCGACCTCGCCGAACGGCAGTTCGCCGGCCAGGGTGTTGCGCACGGAGGTACCGCCGCCCGCGGAGGTGAGGATGCCCGTGATGTCGACACCGTGTTTCTTGAAGAAGCCCTTCTCCATCGCGACGGCATATGGCGCGCCGTAGAAGGCGGAGCCCCAGTGGGTCACGGTGATCGTCTCGGCTGCCGCGCCGGCGCTGAACGTTGCGGCGGCCGCCAATCCCAGAGCGAAGGCCACAGGGCGCGCGGCCCCGATGAAGGTTCCGGCCATCGTATTCCTCCCGTTTGTTTCTGTTTGCGACCGGTATAGTGCAGCGCGCGGATGACGGCTTCAAGGCCTCGCCGTGACTATCAGGCGTGTCCCTCCGTCGGAGCGTCGAACGCCAGATCGCCGATGAAAGCCAGGACGCCATCGCCGTCGAGCTTGCCGACGCGGCGCGCGGTCGCGATGAGGCCGTCGGCGCGGGCGGCGGGCAGGACGTGCCTGAGGCAGTCGCGCGCTTTGTTGACCAGCCGTTCCGGCTCGGCGCGATGGCCCCAGGAGCCTGGCGGGCCGTCGCACATGCCGTCGAGTTTTCGGCCGTCTTCCAATTCGACTTCGATGTCGACGCGCATCTCGTGCCAGCGGCCGCTGCGCTTCGGGTCGCCATCGATGATGAAGCGAGGCAGCAGCGCGACCATGTCGGACGCGAAACGGCGCTCGTCGGTAAAGCTGTCGACGCCGACGCGGCCGTCGAGCAATGCCGCCGCCGCCGTGTATTGGAAGCTGAACTTGCCGGCGAGTCCCGTCCGCGGATTGGGGCGGTCGACGTAAGGCATGTACGGTCCGATGATCCGCACGCTGCGGATGGTGGCGCGGGGCGGCATCTTCTCGCGTGCCGCCAGCGCGGCGGTGATGACGAAATGCGTGCCGTACTGGCTCGGATAGAACTTCGTGGCAGGGCCGGGATCGACGACATGCATCGTCGGCGCGGGGGCGGTGAGCAGTTGCGCCGAATAGCTGCCGCCGAAGAATGCCGCCGCATAGCCGCGCGGCGGCGCCAGGGCGTCGGCGTCGGCGGTGAAGCCGCGCGACGCCATCAGCGCGGATTCAAGCCCCGATGCCGCCGCCTGCCCGCAATGCAACGCTTTCGTCATGCTCCCGGCGTTGGCCTGGATCGCGCCGGCCCGTGACGCCGCGATGCCGAGCGCATTCACCAGCGCGTCCGCGTCGAGGCCAAGCAGGTAACCGCAGGCGACCGCGCTGCCGAGCGGCCCGACGACGCCGGGCGGGTGGAACGTGAGATGCCCCGGCTCATATTGTCCGGACGCGATGCGCAAGCGGGCCTGCGTCTCGATGCCGAGCGCAAGCGCGGCGAGCAACGATTGGCCCGACAGCGGCGGCGCATCGGGGCGCGCCGCGGCGGCGCCGCGCGCGCGCATTTCGATCAGCGCGAACAGGGCAGGCAGCACCGTCGACAGCGAATGGTTGGCCGGGTTCCACATCGGCTCGTAGTCGAGCACGTGCATGGACGCGCCGTTCGCGCGGGCAGCCTCCGGTCCGGAGACGCGCGCCCGCCGCCCGATGACGGTCGCGACAGGTGCCGCCTCGGTCGCGACCGCCATATCGCCGAGAATGCGCGGTCCGGGCTCGCATGATCCGAGCGCGGCGACGGCGACGCCATCAAGCACGAGATTGCTCGCCGCCTCCTGCACGGCGGCGGAATGGGCCTGCGGCACGAGCGACAGGAGGTGTTCGATGAAACCCTTTGTCTCGCTCATCGCCCGGCCCCTTTCGTCGCTTCGGTTTGCTCCGAAGGCGTCCGGTAGCGTGCCTCGAGCGCCATATAGCGCGCATGATCGACGAGGTCCTGCCGATCCTTGAATGAGATCACCTGCGCCTCCGCGCCGGCGAGCGAGCCGTGCGACTTGAGATGCGCCATGACGCTCTTCATCGCCAGCATGGAGGCCTGCAGCGCCGCGTTCGCGTAGAGGATCGCGGCGAACCCCATGGCCGCCAGTTCCTCGCGCGGGAACAGCGGCGTCTTGCCGCCGAACACCAGGTTGCAGATGTGGATGCCGGGGACGGCGCGCGGAATGCGGCGAAGCTCATCGACGTTCTGCGGCGCCTCGACGAAGAGAACGTCCGCGCCGGCCTCCTGATAAGCGGCGGCGCGCTCCAGCGCATCCTCGAAGCCCGTCACCGCCCGCGCGTCGGTGCGGGCGATGATCATCATGTCGGGGTCGAGCCGAGCGTCGACGGCGGCCTTGACCTTCTGCACCATCTCGTCGCGCGAAACGACTTCCTTGCCTTCGAAGTGTCCGCAGCGTTTGGGAAAGACCTGATCCTCGATCTGGATCGCGCTCGCGCCGGCGCGCTCGAACAGGCGTACCGTACGCCCGAGATTGACGGCGTTGCCGAAGCCGGTGTCGCCGTCGACGACGATCGGCACACGCACCGCGTCGCGGATGGCCATGACGTGCTCCGCGACTTCCGTTGCCGTCGTGAGCCCGACATCCGGCGCGCCGAGATAGGCATTGGCGACGCCGGCGCCGGTCACGTAGACCGCCTCGAATCCGGCCCCTTCGATGATCCGGGCGGTCAGGGCATTCGGCGCGCCGGGGATGATGAGGCCGGCGCCCGCTTTCATCAGGCGCCGCAGCGCCGCGTTCTGTTCCCCTGCTTCAGCCATGGCCGCCAGCCTTTCGTTCGCGGGTGGTGACAAAGTTGGGCAACTGACCTAACCCAGCGACGGGCGATCGGCCAGCCTTGTATCCCATGGTATGCGCTCCCGTCAGGGCTGCGATCCGCGGCTCTTCGCAGATGCGAGCAGCGCGGCTTATGATGGCGGACTCTGCCTGAAGGGCGTGAATAAGGAGACGGCGATGGCGAAAGCCACAAAAACAACCCGCAAACCCGAGAAGCAGGCGGCAGCGCCGGGGCGCCCGACCCGCGCGGAAAGCGAGGACGCGGTCCGTACCCTGATCCGCTGGGCCGGCGACGACCCTGATCGCGAGGGGTTGCGGGCAACGCCGAGCCGGGTCGTGCGCGCTTTCGAGGAGTGGTTCGCCGGCTATCGTCAGGATCCGCACGAATTTCTCAACCGCACCTTCTCGGAAGTCGGCGGCTATGACGAGATGGTCGTGCTCCGCAATATCCGTTTCGAAAGCCATTGCGAGCATCACATCGCGCCGATCATCGGGCGAGTGCATATCGGCTACCTTCCGACCAATCGCGTCGTCGGTATCTCGAAGCTCGCGCGCCTGATCGAGGTGTATTCCAAGCGCCTGCAGATCCAGGAACGGCTGACGGCGGAGATCGCGCATGCGCTCAACGATGTGCTGCGGCCGCAAGGCGTCGGCGTGATCGTCGAGGCTTCGCACGAATGCATGACGACGCGCGGCGTTCACAAGACCGACGTGACGATGGTGACCAGCGAGATGCTCGGCGTGTTCCGCACGAATTCGGAAACGCGCAACGAATTCCTTGCCGCCATCGGCCCCGCCCGCGCGACGCGTAACGGGCACTAAGCTCCATCAACCTCCAAAGGGTGACATGTACCAACTTCTCAAAGGCATGCGCGTCGTCGAAGGGTCTTCGTTCGTCGCTGCTCCCTCCTGCGCGCTGCATCTGCTGCAACTCGGCGCGGAAGTCATTCGTTTCGATCACGTCGCCGGCGGACCGGACTTCAACCGCTGGCCGTTGTCCGGCGATGGCGCGAGCTTCTATTGGGAGGGCCTGAACAAGGGCAAGAAATCGATCGCGATCGATCTATCCAAGCCGGAAGGGCGCGAGCTTGCGGTCCGGATCGCCACCGCGCCGGGGGAGAACGCCGGTCTGTTCGTGACCAACTATCCGGCCGACGGGTTTTTGTCGCATGCCAGGCTTGCTGCGCGTCGCCCCGATATCATCACCGTCCGCGTGATGGGCTGGGCGGATGGGACGACCGCCGTCGACTACACCATCAACGCGGCGATCGGCCTGCCGCTGATGACCGGGCCCGCGAGTCTCGGCAGCGAGCCGGTCAATCACGTGTTGCCGGCGTGGGATCTGTTGACCGGCGCAACGGCCGCCTACGCGCTGCTTGCCGCCGAACGCTTCCGCCGCGACACCGGCAAGGGGCAGGAATTGCGCATTCCGCTCGGCGATGTCGCCATGGCGACGCTCGGGCATCTCGGCCAGATCGCGGAGGTGTCGGCTTCGGGCGCGGACCGGCCCCGCATGGGCAATGCGCTTTACGGCGCGTTCGGGCGGGATTTCGTCACGTCGGACGGCGAACGGATGATGATCATTGCGATCACCCCGCGGCAGTGGAGCGGAATGCTGAAGGCGCTCGGTCTCGTGGAGGCGGTTGACGCGATCGAGAGGGAGCTCGGCGTATCCTTCGCCAAGGACGAGGGCGTGCGTTTCACCCATCGCGAACGTCTGTTCCCCCTGATCGAAGCGGCCGTCGCGCAGCGCGCATTCTCCGATCTCGCCGCCGCCTTCGAGGCGCACGAGATGTGCTGGGGGCCGTATCGGACCGTCCACGGGGCGCTGCGGTCCGACCCGCGTTTCTCCGCCGAGAACCCGATGTTCCGCTCGGTCGCACACCCGGCGGGAACCTACCTCACGCCGGGCTCGCCGGTGACCGCCAGCGGCGAAAGCCGAGGGGCCCCCGCGCGTGCCCCGAAGCTCGGCGAGCATACCGAGGAGGTTCTCTCCGCGGTCCTCAACCTCAGTGGCGGCGAGATCGCCAAGCTGCACGACCAAGGGCTTGTCGCTTCGCCCCGGTGATCCTCAGAGGAAGAACAGCCACGTGCAGAGCAGGAACGTCGGGATCAGGATGCCGCCGGACCACAGCATATAGCCGAAAAACGAGGGCATCTTGACGCCGTTGTCGCGCGCGATGGCGTAGACCATGAAGTTCGGCGCGTTTCCGATATAGGTGTTGGCGCCCATATAGACGGCGCCGAGCGAGATCGCTGCAAGCGTCGGCGCGAGCGTCGTCATAAGTTGCTGCGCGTCGCCGCCCGCAAGCTCGAAGAACACCAGGTAGGTCGGTGCGTTGTCGAGGAACGAAGAGAGCGCGCCGGTGAGCCAGAAATAGGCGGCGTTGTTGGCGCTGCCGTCTGGGTTCGTCACCATGGCGAGCAGTGGCGCGAGCGCGCCGTGTGTTCCCGCGTGCAGGATCGCGATGACCGGCACGAGGCAGATGAAGATGGCGATGAAGAGAAAGCCCACCTCTTTAATCGGCCCCCAGGTGAATCCGTTCGATTCGCGGTAGGAGCGCGGCGTCAGCCATAGCGATGCGAAAGCCGCGCAAAGGAAAATGACGTCGCGCAGGAGGTCCTGCGCCTCAAGTTTGATGTCGCCGATCGGAAACGCGATGCCGGGCTTCCAGTAGGCGCTCATCAGGATGGCGGCGATGACGATCGCGATGAAGACGAGGTTGACGAGGCCGTGCAGACGCAACGGCGAGTCAGGGCTCGGATCGCGCAAGGCCGGAAGGGGTTTGTCCCGCCGGTAAAGGATCGTGTCGATGACGAAGAACAGCGCCAGCAGCAACGCCGCGACCAGCGTGGTCTCGCGGAACAGGTGAGTGGTCGTCCAGAAGAAGTCCACGCCCTTGAGAAAGCCGACGAACAGCGGCGGATCGCCGAGCGGAGTCAGCGATCCTCCGATATTCGATACGAGGAAGATGAAGAAGATGACGGTGTGGACGTTGTGCCGGCGCGCGTCGTTGGCGCGGATAAGCGGCCGGATCAGAATCATCGACGCGCCGGTCGTGCCGACGAGACTCGCGAATACCGTGCCGATCGCGAGCATCAGCGTATTGACCGCGGGCGAGCCGTGCAGGTTGCCCGAAAGGTAGATGCCGCCGGCGATCGTATAGAGCGCGAACAGCAGCAGGATGAACGGCATGTATTCGAGCAGCAGCGTATGCAGCAGGGCCTGCGTTGCCGCGTTGCCGCCCGCGCTCAGGAACAGGGGAATGACGACGCAGGCCGACCAGAACGCGGCGAATTTTCCGAAGTGGTGCTCCCAAAGGTGCGGATAGAACAATGGCCCCGTGGCGATCGACAGCAGGATGCCGACGAAGGGGAGGGCCCACCACAGCGACATCGCGGCGCCGTTGAGACTTTCGGCCGCTTGCGCGGGCACGATGGCTCCGGCGCTGAGAAGCGCCGTTGCCGCCGCGATCAGGCCCGGTCGAAGCGCGCGCGCCGAAGGGGAGCCTTGAAGGCAACCCAGAACCCTGCGCCGCCGCGCCTCGCCGCCAAATCTCATGATTTCCCCCAGAACCATCCTCGTCCGTGTTCGAACCGTAAGCAGGCAAACCCGAGAGTCAATGAAGCGGCGGCGATATCGCGCGCTTGCGTCCAACGCTGCGGAGTGCGTTACAACGCGGCATGCCGTTGATCAGGACCGCCACCGCAAGCGACCTCGACGCCCTGTGCGCCATTGAGACGCAGGCCTTCGCGACCGACCGGCTCTCCCGCCGCAGCTTCCGCCGGCTTCTTGCCGTCTCTTCGGCGGCGGTGATCGTGGCCGAAGACGGCCGCCGGGTTGCCGGCGACGTCGTGATCCTTTTCCGGGCGGCGACCGATATCGCGCGCCTTTATTCGATTGCCGTTGCGCGCGACCGCTTCGGGACGGGCATCGGACGGCTGCTGCTCGAAGCGGCGGAGCAGGCGGCCCTTGCGCATGGTTGCGGGAGAATGCGCCTCGAGGTTCGCGAAACGAACGGGCGGGCAGCCCGCCTCTACGAGGCGGCAGGCTATCGCGCGTTCGGGAGACTGGAGAACTATTACGCGGATGGCTCCGCCGCGGTCCGCTACGAAAGATCGTTGGCAACCCCCACGGGGCCGTAAGCCGCCACATTTCCACCACCAACCGATCTCAGGAGTCGCGGCCGCGAGCGATGGCTGGTGCCACGCCGCCGCATGTGCCGGCGACCGGCCAAGGCCTCGAAGGGGCACTCCGATGACCGGCTGGGTCATTCTCGTCGACCAGCCCAAGGACTTTCCGAACGCCGACACCCCTCATAAGGTGATCACGACGAGCGAATATCTCGCGCGGCCACGGCTGTTCGATCTTGGGCGACCGAAACTCGTCAATCTGTCGCGCTCCTACGCCTATCAGTCGAAGGGTTACTACGCCTCGCTGCTCGCGGAGGCGCGCGGCCACCGCGTGGTGCCGACCGTCGAGACGATGCTGGAGCTGCGCGAGGCCAAGCTCTACGAGCGCGCATTGCCGGAGCTCGAGGATGAGCTCAATCGCTGCGCCCGCAAGGCGGATTTCCAACTCGAAGGCGAGTTGAAGCTTCTGTTCTGCTTCGGCATCGCGCGCGACGTGCGCTTCGAAGCCTTCGGACGGCTGCTGTTCGACTGGTTCCGCTGTCCGGCGCTCGAGGTGACGGTGGCGCCGGGCGACTGGCTCACGATCGACCGCATTCGCCCACGGACACTCACGCGGCTTGCGAACGGGGAGGGGGATTTCTTCCGCGAGGCCCTGCACCTCCATACGAAGCGGGAGTGGCGGGAGCCGAAGGCACGTGCGATGGCCAAATACGACCTTGCCGTCTTGCTCGACCCCAACGAGAAGATGCCGCCGTCATCCGTCGCGTCGATGAAGCACTTCGCGCGCATCGCCGAGCGGATGTCCGTCGACGTCGAACCGATTACGCGCCGGCAGTTGGACGAGCTTGCGGAGTACGACGGCCTTTTCATTCGCGAGACCACCTCGATCGACAACCACACCTATCGCTTCGCCCGCCGTGCCTGGCAGGAGGGCATGCCGGTCATCGACGACCCGATCTCGATGATCCGCTGCACCAACAAGGTGTTCCTGATGGAGCTCCTGCAATCCAATCAGGTGCCGACGCCGCCGACCGTGATGCTGGCGGACGTTGCCGCCCTGCCGCGCGCCGTGGATCAGCTCGGCCTGCCTCTTGTGGTGAAGATTCCGGACGGATCGTTCTCCCGCGGCATCCACAAGGTATCGACGCCGGAGGAGTTCCGCCGCATCGCCGACGAGCTGTTCGAGGAGACGGATCTGCTCCTCGCGCAGAAATTCATGCCGACCGAGTACGACTGGCGTGTCGGCGTGCTTTCCGGTGAGCCGCTGTTCGTGTGCCAATACCGCATGGCGCGGGGGCACTGGCAGATCGTCAAGCATCGTCCCGACGGTTCCGCGAGCGAGGGCGGTTTCCGCACCTTCGGCCTCGACCAGGCGCCGCGCGATATCATCGATGTCGCGGTGCGGGCCGCGAAGCCGGTCGGCGATGGGTTCTACGGGGTCGACCTCAAGCAGATGCCGGATGGCTCCGTGGTCGTGATGGAAGTCAACGACAACCCCAACCTGGAGCATGGCATCGAGGACGCCGTGGCCAAGGACGAGGTGTGGGCCAAGCTCTTGAAATGGTTCATCGACCGTTTCGAGCAGTAGGGCCCGGCTGTCATTCCGGGATGCCGCGCGGCGGCGACCCCGGAATCCATATCCCAGCGCTGCGGCGTATGGATTCGGAGCTCGCGAGCTTTGCTCGCGCCCCGGATGACACACACCGAGTAATACATGGGTCCGCGGCGCCTTCAGGTTCCACAAGAGTCTTGGGCCAGCGCATTCCGCGATGCCCGGCTCTGCGCTATACCCCCTCAAATCCATCGAAATGAGGTTCCTCCATGCTGCCCCAGCGCCGCGAAGCCTCCGACGCGCGTGATGCGTCCCCACGCGAGAACCCGAACCGTGCCGCATTGATGGCGCTGATCCGCGAACGCTCCTTCGGGCGCGGGAAGATCAAGCTCGCGTCCGGCCGGGAGAGCGACTTCTATTTCGACATGAAGCCGACCATGCTGCATCCGTCCGGCAGCGCCTGGCTTGCCGAGATGATCCTCGACGCGACGGCCGATGTCGGCGCTGAATTCATCGGCGGACTTGAAATGGGCGCGGTTCCGCTGGCCGCGACCGCGGCCGCCTTCAGCCATGTGCGCGGCCGGCCGATCACGGCGTTCTTCGTGCGTAAGAAGCCGAAGGAGCACGGCGCGCAGAAGCTCGTCGAGGGCCTGCCGAAGGGACAAACGCTGCGCGGGCGACGGGTGGTGATCGTGGAGGACGTTGCAACCACGGGTGGCTCGGCCATTCAGGCGGTGAAGGCGGTGCGGGAAGAGGGCGCCGAGATCGCGCTGGTCCTGACCATGGTCGATCGGCAGGAGGGAGCGGCCGAAACCTTCGCGGCGGAAAGCATTCCCTTTCATGCCTTGTTCAAGGCCGAGGAATTTTTGCGCGATTCGTGATTTAACGCTAGGTGAGAAGGGCGGCGCGGCCGTACGCCGGCTCTTACGCTCTGCAACGATGGGAATTGCATTCATGCCTCATGTGACCGCTCGACAGGCTCCCTTTAGCCCGCTCAATCTTGAAACGCGCTCGATCGGCATGAAAACCGCCGCCGTGGTGGCGGGGACGGCGTTTCTTGCGCTGTCGTCCCATATCGCGGTGCCGATGGTGCCGGTGCCGGTCACCATGCAGACATTCGCCGTGACGCTCATCGGTGCGCTCTATGGCTGGCGGCTCGGCGCGCTCACCGTGGTGCTGTGGCTGATGCAGGGCGCGATGGGGCTGCCGGTGCTCGCGCCCGGCGCCGCCGGCCTTGCCAAGTTCGTCGGCCCGACGGCCGGTTACCTTTATGCGTTTCCGCTCGCCGCCGCGCTGACCGGCGCTCTCGCCGAGCGCGGTTGGAACGGCCAGCGCGTCGCCTTGGCGTTCGCCTCGATGCTGATGGGCAATGTGCTGTGTCTTGTTGTCGGCGCGGCGTGGCTTTCGACGCTGGTCGGCGCCGAAAGGGCGATCGTCGCCGGCGTGGCGCCGTTCGTCGTCGGGGCCGCCCTGAAGGCGGCGCTCGGCGCGGCCGTTCTGCGGGCGATGCCGGCGCGCGGCTGAAGAAGCGAAGCGTACTTCGCTTTCCCTCCCCGCAGGGGAGGGTGGCTCAGAGCGAGCGAAGCGAGTGAAGAGACGGGTGGGGAGTCTTCATAGTCTGTCCCCACCCGGCCGCGCACTTTTGTGCGCGTCCACCCCTCCCCTCCGGGGAGGGAGATTCTCAGAAAAACGCCTGGATGCCAGTCTGCGCGCGACCGAGGATGAGCGCGTGGATGTCGTGCGTGCCCTCGTAGGTGTTGACCGTCTCGAGGTTCGCGGCGACACGCATCACGTGGAACTCGTCCGAGATGCCGTTGCCGCCGTGCATGTCGCGCGCCATGCGCGCGATCTCGAGCGCCTTGCCGCAATTGTTGCGCTTGAGCATGGAGACGGCCGGCGGCGCCGCTTTGCCTTCCTCCATCATGCGGCCGAGGCGTAATGCGCCGTGCAGGCCGAGCGTGATCTCCGTCTGCATGTCGGCGAGCTTTTTCTGCACAAGCTGATTGGCGGCGAGCGGCCGGCCGAACTGTTTGCGCTCGAGCGTGTATGCGCGCGCGCGGTGCCAGCAGAACTCGGCGGCGCCCATCGCGCCCCAGGCGATGCCGTAGCGGGCGTTGTTGAGGCAGCCGAACGGCCCCGCGAGGCCCTTCGCGTTCGGAAGAAGATTCTCTTCCGGCACCACGGCGCCATCGAGCACGATCTCGCCGGTGACGGAGGCGCGCAGCGACAGCTTGCCCTCGATCTTCGGCGTTGTGAAACCCTTCGTGCCGCGCTCGACGATGAAGCCGCGGATTTCGCCGTCGAGTTTCGCCCACACGACGGCGACGTCGGCAAGCGGCGCGTTGGTGATCCACATCTTGGCGCCGTTGAGCCGGTAGCCGTCGGCGACCTTTTCGGCGCGCGTCACCATGGAGCCGGGGTCGGAGCCGTGATCCGGCTCGGTCAGGCCAAAGCAGCCGATCCATTCTCCGCTCGCGAGCTTCGGCAGGTACTTCCGCCGCTGCGCTTCGCTGCCGTAGGCGTAGATCGGATACATCACCAGCGACGACTGCACCGACATGGCGGAACGGTAGCCGGAATCGACGCGCTCCACCTCGCGCGAAATCAGGCCATAAGCCACGTAGCCCAAGCCCGCGCCGCCGTACTCCTCCGGGATCGTCGCGCCGAGAAGCCCGAGCGCGCCCATCTCGGTCATGATGCTCTTGTCGGCGCGCTCGTGGCGATAGGCCTCGAGCACGCGCGAGAACAGCTTGTCCTGCGCATAGTCATGCGCGGTGTCGCGCACCATGCGCTCTTCGTCGGTGAGCTGCCCGTCGAGATCGAGCGGGTCCTCCCAGTTGAAGGGAGGCGCCTTCTTCAGCGGCGCCGCGGCTTTCGTTTCGTGTTTTTCCATGGCCTGGGCCATCGTGTGCTCCTTTTGCTTCGTCAGCGCACGCGGGTTTCGGCGCCTTGCTCGAGACGACCATAGCAGGGCCGGGTCGGGTTCGTCTGCAACGAGAAAGCGCCGCGCGGGTGGTGAAGGAGGCGGGGACGGCCCGGCCCCACCCCCGGTTGCGACAGCATGGGGATGCCCCGGGAAGGGAGATTGCCGCTGGCCGCAATCATCGTACATATCGGGGTATGTCGAAAGCGCGCGCCCTCATCATCCCCGTCACCCCGTTCCAGCAGAACTGCACCTTGCTCTGGTGCGAAGACACGATGCGAGGGGCCGTCATCGACCCGGGCGGGGATCTCGATCGCGTCGAAGACGCCATCAAGCAGTCCAAGGCGACGGTCGAGCGCATTCTTCTCACGCACGGCCATATCGACCACGCCGGCGGCGCGGCCGCGTTGAAGGAAAGGCTTGGCGTGCCGATCGAAGGCCCGCATCGGGCGGATCAGTTTTTGCTCGACCATTTGCCGGAGACGGGGCGCAACTACGGCATCGCCGCACGCCCGGTCACGCCCGACCGCTGGCTCGAGGAGGGCGACGAGGTCACAGTTGGTAATTTGACGTTCGGGGTCCTGCATTGCCCCGGCCATTCCCCGGGCAGCGTCGTCTTCACCAACCTGCCGCAGCGCTTCGCCCTCGTCGGCGATGTGCTGTTTCAGGGCTCGGTCGGGCGCACCGACCTGCCGGGAGGCGACCACGAGGCGCTCATCCGCTCGATCAAGGAGAAGCTGCTTCCCTTGGGCGACGACGTGGCCTTCATCTGCGGCCACGGCCCGGGCAGCAGCATCGGCGAGGAACGCCGCAGCAACCCCTTTTTGCGATAAAACGGCCAGCCCTTGACGCCAAGGCGGAACGCATTGGAACTAGACGTGGTCGTCCACGTTAGGCGGCTGCACGTTTAACGTCTGGCCGGACGCCCGGTCATGGGGAGGGCATGATGCGCTGGGACGATTTCCGCCGAAGCGACAACGTCGAGGACCGGCGGGGCATGCGAGGAATTCCCGGCGGCGCCGGCGGCCTCGGCATCGGCACGGTGCTGATCCTGGGCGTCGTCGGCTGGGCGCTCGGCATCGATCCGCGCTTGCTGATTACCGGTGCGGAAATTCTGTCCGGCGGCGGCGGCCAGCAGACCCAGCAGTCCGGTCCCGTCGGCGCCCCGCAAGATCAGACGGGGCAGTTCGTGGCCGCGATCGCCGGCGACACGGAAGACCGCTGGCGCGTGATTTTCCAGAACGCCGGGAAGGAGTATACGCCGCCGCGGATCGTCATCTTCTCCGGCGTCACCTCGTCCGGCTGCGGCACCGCGCAGTCCGCGATGGGGCCCTTCTATTGTCCGCTGGACCGAAAGATTTACCTCGACACGTCGTTCTTCCGCGACCTCGAATCCCGCTTTCAAGGGTGTGAGGGCAAGGCTTGCCAGTTCTCGCAAGCCTATGTGATCGCGCATGAGGTCGGCCATCACGTGCAAAATCTGCTCGGCATCCTGCCGAAGGCGCAGCAGATGCAGCAGCAGATGGGAGATCGCGCCGAGGCCAATCAGATCCAGGTGCGCATCGAATTGCAGGCGGACTGCTTTGCCGGCGTCTGGGCCAACGCGGCGCAGAAGAAGTGGAACTTCATCGAGCAAGGCGACGTCGAGGCGGCGATGCAGACGGCGTCGGCGATCGGCGACGACCGCCTGCAGAAGCGCACGCAGGGCCGCGTCGTGCCGGACGCCTTCACGCACGGCTCGTCGGCTCAGCGCGTGCGCTGGTTCACGACGGGCCTGAAGGACGGCCGCGTGTCGAGTTGCGACACGTTCCAGGCGGCGCAGCCCTAGATCACGATGATTTGGATCGAATCGACCCAAAACCATGAACGTGATCGATTCTCATAACTTAGAGCGGGATGCGGGCGGAAAACCGCTCCACACTTTTCCTCATCCCGCTCTCGCGCGTGATCCCGGAAAGTGGAAACCGGTTTTCGAACAAGACAATGCTCGAACACCGGGAATAGCGGCGGGCTCTATTCAACGCAGTTGAGTAGAGCCCTGGCGGCCTTCGAAACCGGAGCGCGTCGCGTCAGGTTGCCTTTCCGCTGTGCGCGTAAAGCGCCATGCCGATGAGCGCGGCGCCGCCGAAGATCATATTGATGCCGAGAAGAAGCCCGAGTGCCCACGCTGCCGTCCCGGGCAGTCCCGCGAACACCATGCCGGCCAGAATGAGATCGATGATGCCGCTGACCAGCATCCACCCCCATCGGCCGGACAGTTGCTGGCGATGCTCCATCGCATAGAGGATCGATGCGATGCCCTCGACGATGAAGAATGCGATCAACACGAGCGTCAACGAGACGGCGCCGCTGACGGGCCTGAGAAGCAGCACGAGACCGGCGCCGATTGCGATGGCGGCCGAAAGCAACGACCACCAGAAGCCCGGAGCCTGCCGCGCCATGAAGGTCGTCACCAAGCCGGCAACGCCGCTGATCAGGAAGGCCCACCCGACAAAGATCGTGAAGCCGAGTGTCGCGAGCGGTGGAATGAGGAACGCCAGGATGCCGAGGATGACGAGGATGATTCCCTCCGCGAGGAATAGTCCCCAATGGGCACGCATGGCTTCGCCCAGGTTCCCCGGCGTGGGCGTGCGTGGCGGAACGGCCATCGGATCGGTTGGCATGCGAGCCCTCCTGTGTGCGTTCGGCTGATCGACCCGGAAAGCATAGGCGATGACGAACGGCCGCGCCATCGCGTCATTCATCGTCGCGATGCCCTTATCGCGGCGTAGTGTTGCCGGCGACCTCTGGCCACCGCGAGGCGATGCGTTGCCGTGGCAGCCGCCGCTGATATCCTCCGCCGATGGCAAAGCCTCAGGACGACGCATCCACCGAAGACGACGCAGCGGCGATTGCCGCCATCCTGCTTCGTCTTTCTCCCGATTATGCGCCGACGCCTCTCGTCAATGTGCCGGCGCTCGCGGCCCGGCTCGGCCTTGCGCAGGTGACGGCGAAAGACGAAGGCCGCCGGATGCTCGGCAGCTTCAAGTCCTTGGGGGGAACGTATGCGGGTCTTCGGGCGCTCGCGCGCGCGAGCGGCATGGAGATCGCGGAGCTCCTGGCGCGGCGCCCGCGCGGCCTGCCGGCGCTGATCTGCGCGAGCGACGGCAATCATGGCCTGGCGGTCGCCGCGGCGGCGAAATTTTCCGGCACGACGGCGCGCATCTTCTTGCACGAAGGCGTGCCGCCGATTCGCGCCGGCCGCATCGCGGCGCAGGGTGCGGAAATAGAATGGACGAAAGGTACCTATGACGATGCCGTGGACGCGGCGGAGGCCGCGGCCCGCGCCGGAGGCGGCATCCTGGTTGCCGATACTGCCAACGATCCGGCCGACCTCGTCGTCCGCGATGTGATGGCGGGCTACGGCGTGATCGCGGCCGAGGTTCGCCGGCAGATCGACGGCACCGGTCAACCGCGGCCGACCCATCTGTTCGTGCAGGCGGGGGTGGGGGGCCTCGCCGCGGCGCTGGCCGCGGGGCTGAAGGATTGGCTGGCGCCGCCGGCGATGATTGTCGTCGCCGAACCGGCGAAGGCCGCGAGCGTGACGGCCGGTTTGCCGAGCGCGGCGCCGGCCCGTATTGCCGGCGATCTGCGCACCGCTGCCGAGATGCTGTCCTGCGGCGAAGCGAGCGCGCCGGCCTTGAATATTCTTCGCCGCTGCGGCGCCGATGTCATCACCGTTTCTGAAGATGACTTGCTTGCCGCGCCGCGCCTCCTCGCGGAATCGCAAGGGCCGGCGACGACGCCGTCCGGCGCGGCCGGCCTCGCCGGGCTGTATCGCACGGTCCGCGATAGCGACGGCGCGCGGTTTTTGTTGAATGCGGAAAGCCGTGTGCTGCTTGTGATCAGTGAGGCCGGCCTCAACGGGCAAGCCTAGCGCGGGGCGAAGAGAATTGCCGCGACCCGCCGGGAGCCAATGTAGCGGCCCGCTCCGCATTGCCGCCCGCGCTCCGATCGTCTATTGAGGCCGCAGGCGCCCGTAGCTCAGCTGGATAGAGCGTTGCCCTCCGAAGGCAAAGGTCACACGTTCGAATCGTGTCGGGCGCGCCACTTCCGAACAAAACTGGGCACTCCAGCCGGAGCCACCCCGCCTCCCATGACAAGGCGTTCAAGAACGGTCCTGCGGCCGTGGATACGGATTTCCGAGTCGTCAACTTCGACCTGATCGACGAGCGAGCGGATATAGGCGCGGCGGAACGGCGTCTCTCCTGTCAGCACGTTCCAGCGCATCGCCTCGACAAACGCGTCGATCTTGTCATGCGTCACCCGCGCCTGCGGGCTGACCTCAGCCACCGCGCGGTCAAAGGCGACCTGCGCGATGTCACGCTCGGTCTTCACCGCTTCGATTCGTTCCTTCAACGTCATGTCGGAGGGATCGGCGATCCCGTTCTCAATAGCCGCATAGAGCCTGCCGAGCCGCGCTTCCGCGTCGGTCACTTTTGACCGCAGCGCGGTCAAACGGCTTGCGTGATCCTGATCCCGCGCCGACTGCCGTTCCATGAGTCCAATAAGAAGCTTGCCGACCCGCTCCGGCGTGAGAAGCTGATCGGCCAGACGCTCCGTCACAAGCCGGTCGAGCTTGTCCATCGGAATGGAGCGGCCCTTGCAGGCTGTCTTTCCCTTCTGCGCGCAAGTGGCACAGGTATAATAGCGATACCGCCCGGACTTGCCGGTCCGCAGCGTCATGCCGCCGCCACAGCTCGCGCATGTGGCGATGCCGGTGAGCAGGATCGGGCCAGTCACCACGCGCGGCGGCGTCACCTTCGGGTTTTTCGCCTTGAGCACCGCCTGCACGGCGTCGAAGGTCGCGGCGTCGATGATCGGATCGACCGGAACGACGATCTGATCGGACTCGGGCTTGGCTTCCTTCGTCTTCCACACACGGCGGTTGAAGCGATACTCTCCCTTGTAGGTCGGGCTGGTGATGATCTTGTGCAGGGGACCAATGCCCCACCTTGCGCCGACACGGGTTCGATACCCATGATCGTTCAACCATGTCGCCACAGCCTTGACGCCCATGGGACCGGAGCTGCCGTCACCTTCGCGAAAGAGTTTGAACATCAGCCGCACGACCTCGGCTTCGACGGGGTCGATCGCGAGCCGCTTCTTGGTCTTCGCCCCGCGCTGTTCAGCGGCGACGACGACATAACCGTAGGGCGCTTTCGATCCGTTCCAGAAGCCTTGGCGCGCGTTCTCCTGCATCGCACGCAGGACATGCTTCGCGTTCTCCTTCGACTGATACTCGTCGAAGAGCGCAAAGACCTGCCGCACCATCACGCTCATGGGATCGTCGCCCAAATCCTGCGTTATGCTGACGAGCTTCACTCCGGCCTTGCGCAAGCGGCGCACATGGTATTCGAGCGCGAAGTGGTCGCGTGCAAAGCGGCTGAATGAGTGGACGACAACGACATCGAACGGCGCGCCGTCCTCGGTCGCCATGTCGAGCAGGCGCTGCAATTCCGGCCGCTTATCGTCTGTGCCGGAAAGTCCGGCATCGACAAACTCAACGGCGACTTCCCATCCGCGCGCTGCGCAGAACGCGCGCGCCTGCCGCCGCTGATCGGGAATAGACAGGTCAGATTCCGATTGCCTGCCCGTCGAAACGCGCAGATAGAGCGCGGCACGCTTGCCGCCCTCAGTCTCGGCAGCAGCAGGAAAAGACATAGCGAACGCCCCCGAAATCAACCCTGCCGCAATGGTGCAGGGCTTTGCGGCACTTTCGAGTCCTTGCGGCCGAATTGTGTCGATACCCGCCATAATGCGGGCAACGAGAGGCATCAGGAATGCCTCGACTACATCCAGTTCGGCAGGCGTGACGGGGAAGTTGCCGTCGAAATCATCGACAACAGCGAAGCCCTCAACATCTTCGTCCTTCCGGCGTCCTGACATAGATGCAGGATGCGTGATTGGTACGATGGGATATTGGTCGCAAGCTGGCCAATCATGGCGAGGCGGCTACGCCGGCAATTAATGGGCTGTTAACCTTATATCAATCCCCGGTTGCGAGAATTAAAATATAACTACTTAGTGTATATTAGTATGAGGTAATGATTATGAGTAATCCTGTTTACGTTGATCTAATTGAAGCGCGAGCAATATTAGCGAGTATCGGTGTTGCGCTCTCCGAACGACAAATGAAACGTGCTGCGGATAA
>JBDHSU010000006.1:0-71817 GCA_039808325.1 Variibacter sp.
TATCGACCGTCACGAGAGTGGTCGCGGTGCCGAGAGTGATGATCGCTGCGATTGCGAGAGTTGCTTTCCGAAACATGACCAAGTCCCCTGTCTATGTTGTGCATTCCCACTCATCTGTCGTGGACAGGGGCATGCAGGTTCAGCGGGGCGGTGAATTTTTTTGGCCAGGCGGTCGTGGGGGACGAGAGAGGAGCCTCAAAGGCCCTTCTCGGCAGGCCCGCCGCCGTCAGCGGCGACGAATGACTTGATGAATGACTTGATGAATGACTTGGGGCTCGTAGGAAGCGTCCATGCGGCGTACGGCATCCGACACTCGATGCTCCTTCCAGCTTAGAATCGATTTAAATCATTGCGATTGCGAGCGAAATGCGAGGCATATAGGGAAAGGACACGCACCATGCGTCGCGAGGCCGACCAACGTGGTGGAAGGCCGGAGGTTCGAACATGCGTTACGTTTCCCGCCGCCATTTTCTTCGCACGAGCGCCTTGCTGACCGGTGCCGCCGCCTTCGGAAGCGCGGCGAGAACGGCCGCGCAAGCGGCCGCCGACACCACGCTGACCCTCTACAACGGACAGCATGCGCGCACGACAGCGGCGCTGGTCGCCGCCTTCACCAAGGCGACCGGCATCAAGGTCGATATCCGCAAGGGCGGCAGCAGCCAGCTCGCCAATCAGATCATCGAGGAGGGAAGCGCATCCCCTGCGGACATTTTCTATTCGGAGGAAAGTCCGCCAGTCGCCGCTCTCTCGAAGAGAAGCCTGCTCAGCAAGCTCGACGACGCGACGTTGCAGCAGGTGCCGAGCACGTATGTCGCCAAGGACGGCACGTGGCTTAGCGCCAGCATGCGTTCACGCGTGGTCGCGTACAACAAGGCCATGGTGAAGGAGAGCGAATTCCCAGGATCGGTGCTCGGTTTCGCAAACGAGTCCTGGAAAGACAGGATCGCCTACGTTCCGACCAGCGGCGCCTTCCAGGAACAAATCATTGCGATCGAGCGGATGAAGGGCCGCGAGGCCGCACTCAACTGGCTGAAGGGCCTCAAGGCCCATGGCCGCTCCTACAACGGCAACGGCGCGGCCATGAAAGCCGTCGAAGCGGGCGAGATCGCCGCCGCCCTCGTCAATAATTATTACTGGTTCAGCGTGGCTAAAGAGGTCGGCGACGCCAAGATGAAATCGGCGCTTTTCTATTTCGGCCACAAGGATCCGGGCGCGCTCATCACGGTCTCCGCCGCAGGCATCCTGAAGTCGAGCAAAAAACAGGAGGCGGCGCAAAAATTCTTGGCCTTCATGGTCAGTGCGGACGGCCAGCAGGCCATCGTCGACTCCGTTGCGGAGTACCCGATACGCCCGGGCATCAAATCCCCTTACGCCCTCAAGCCATTCGCCGAACTCGACCCTCCACCCGTCACGCCGGACGATCTCGGCGATGCGGCCGATGCTCTGGTGCTCGAACGCGAGGCAGGCCTGGCTTGACGATCGCATGGACGAACAGAGGGCGGCCCGAGTGGCCGCCCCTCTGGCTCGTTCTCGCTACGCTTCCGCCCCTTTTCCTTATCTGTCTGCCGCTCGTCTATGTCGGGCTACGCTCGTGGCAGGCAGGCCCCGCGGGGATCGTTTCGGAGCTGGTGCGGGAACGAACGCTGGAGTTGCTCGCGAATACCGTGATCCTCGCCATCGGCGTGACAGCGGGAGCCTGCTTGATCGGCACGGCGATGGCTTGGTGCATCGAGCGGTGCGACCTGCCGGGCCGAGCGGGATGGCGGATCATGGCAAGCCTGCCGCTTGCCGTGCCCGCCTTCGTGGCAAGCTATGCGTGGGCGTCGGTCGACAGCGTTTTCGAAAGCATGACCGGGGCCATCTTCATCTTGACGATCGTGGTCTACCCCCTCGTTTTTCTACCGGTCAGCGCGGCTCTTCGCGGGATGGACCCGGCCTTCGAGGAAGTATCGCGCTCGCTCGGGCGCGGTTCCTGGGCCACGTTCTTCGGGGCCGTGCTGCCGCAAGCACGCCCGGCACTCGGCGCAGGCGCCCTCCTGGTGCTCACCCATATGTTTGCGGAATTCGGCGCGCTATCGCTCCTGCGCGTACAGACCTTCACAACCTCCATTTTTCAGTCGTACGAGCTTCAGTTCGACAGTGCGTCAGCCGCGCTGCAGTCGGTGGTGCTGATGGCACTTTGTCTGCCGGCGGCGTGGGGAGAAATGCGCTTGCGGCGCGGAAGGCGTGTCTCCCGCATAGGCCGCGGCAGCGCGCGCACCCTTCCGCCGGTGCCGTTGGGGCGCCTGCGGCTTCCGGTCTTCAGCGCGCTTTGCCTGATGTCCATGCTGTCGCTGGGCGTGCCGATGGCGACGATCGGCTATTGGCTGTTCGTGGGCCAATCGCGAGGCCAGGGCAGCGCGGAGATCATGCCGGCGATCATGGGGTCTCTCGGCCTTTCCTTCCCCGGCGCATTGATCGTCGTGGCCCTGGCGTTGCCGCTCGTTTTCGCTTCAGTCCGCCACGGCGGGCGGCTCGCTCATTTGGCCGACAGGCTTCCTTACGTGATCCACGGCCTTCCCGGATTGGTGATTGCGCTCGCGCTGACGTTCCTATCGATCCATTTCGCGCGCCCGGTCTATCAGACCGCGTTCGTGCTGTTCGTCGCCTATGCCATGCTGTTCCTTCCGATCGCGCAATCGGCCCTGCGCGCCTCCGTCGAGCTCGCGCAGCCGCGGCTGGAGGAGATGGCGCGAGGATTGGGACGAAGTCCGCTCGGCGCCTTTGCGTCGATCACGTTGCCGAACATCCTTCCGGGCATCGGCGCCGCGCTCGCCTTGATGGTGCTGGAACTGATGCGGGAACTGACCGCCACGTTGATGCTTGCGCCCATTGGCGTTGCCACGCTGGCGACCGAGGTGTGGTCGCACGCAAACGACGGGCAATACGCGGCGGCCGCGCCCTTTGCGGCGCTGTTGCTGCTGGTGTCGGCGCCGCTGGTCTACTTCTTCACCCGCGGTAACGCCGAATTGTACGATCTGCGATGACCGGCATCCGACTTCACGCGATCACCAAAAGCTATCGCCAACAAACGGTTCTGAGCGGTGTCGACCTCACGGTGCCGCGGGGCTCGATACTCGCGCTTCTCGGCCCATCCGGGAGCGGAAAAACCACCTTGCTCCGGCTGATCGCAGGCTTCGAACGGGCAGATGGCGGCGAGATTCATCTCGGTTCTTCCGTCATGCAGGGAAAAGGACGGTTCGTTCCGCCCGAACGCCGGAACGTCGGCTATGTGCCGCAGGAAGGAGCCCTGTTCCCGCATCTAACCGTGGCGCGAAATGTCGGCTACGGCCTCAGACACGGCCAACTCCGACGCCCGCGCGTCGATGAAGTTCTGCGCCTCGTCGATCTCACGGACTATGCGGACCGCTATCCGCACGAGCTGTCGGGAGGCCAGCAGCAACGTGTCGCGCTCGCGCGGGCCATGGCGCCGCATCCTCGCGTCATCCTGCTCGACGAACCCTTCAATGCGCTCGACCTCGATCTGCGCCGCAAGATGAGCGAGCACGTCGTCGCCTTGTTGCGGCAGGCGGGAACGACCACGGTGCTCGTCACCCACGACCCCGCCGAGGCGTTCGCCGCCGCCGATCTTGTGGCGGTCATCAACAACGGCGTTGTCATGCAATGCGGAACGCCGACGGAGGTTTACAACACACCGGCGAATGCGGAGGTGGCCCGGCTGACCGGGATGGCCATCCTGCTCGATGGCGTCATGCGGAAGAGCAAAGCGGAGACCTTGATCGGCGCCATTCCCGTGGCGGGCCATCCTGAGGCGGACGGCGGCAAGGTCACCGTGCTCTTGCGTCCCGAACAGATTGAATTGGCGCACGCAAGCGATGGCCGAGAGGCCGCCATCCTCAATCGTCATTTCCAAGGCGACCACACCGTCCTAACGCTCTCGGTCGATGACCTCGAGTTCGATGTTCGGACGGATGCCCCGCCTTCCGGAAAGACCGTATGGCTGAAGATACGAGGCAGCTGCCAAACCTGGGCCCGGTGACTATCTATCGCTAACTTCGATCACGGCGCAGGGTTGAACGCCAACGAAGCCTCGTCCGCCGTAGCCGGATCATGGCGCAGCTCCGATCGGTCGACAGCGAAGACCGCGAGCAATATCCCGGAGCGAAGGCATGAGCCCGGCGGCTTTCGCGAGTCCAGGATTCTCATTCAACCGCGTCGAATGAGGCCCGCCCGCGCAACAGCTCGTCTCCATTTCGGGACAATCCTACAGAAAATATGGGTTTTTTTAAAACTGGCGATTTTTTAGAATGCGAGGCGACACCCTTGAGAGCATCGGAGGTTTCCCATGTCCGACCTGATAGCGATCGTGTATCCGACGGAAGCGAAAGCCGAGGAAGTACGTCAGCGGCTTCTCAAACTTCAGAAAGAATATCTCATCACGCTGAGCGATGCCGTCATCGCCACCAAGACTGAAAACGGTCAGGTGAAGCTGAACCAGCTCGTGAACACGACAGCCACCGGCGCCGTTTCCGGTAGCTTCTGGGGGCTTCTGATCGGCGTGATTTTCCTCAATCCGATTCTCGGCGTTGCGCTTGGCGCCGCCTCCGGCGCACTCGGCGGGCTTCTGGCGGACTACGGAATCAACGACGCGTTCATGAAAGATCTCAGCGCCTCGCTAAAACCGGGAAATGCCGCTCTCTTTGTCCTGGTGAAGAACATGACTCCGGACAAGGTTTTGCGCGACATTCAAGATGCCGGCGGAACGGTGCTTAAGACTTCTCTCGACGACACGAAGGAGCAAAAGCTGCGCGACGCGCTTGCCAAAGCAAGCACCGAGACGCCGGCTGCGCCGGCATAGCTCTTCCCGATCAATGGGACGAAAAGCCGATAGGCTGCGAGGTCGGCTTTACAAGCGTGCGACATCCGCGCTCTACTGTAAAGCGTGGATGTCTTCATGCTGACGATAGGTGGCGAAATTTAACCCGCTTTCTTTATTTTTTTGATCGGAGCGGCCTGTCATGAGCAACTTGGAAAACGAGATGTCGGGCCGCCGCATTGCACAGCTTCCGGCACGATGGGTGCGGGTTCTTCTGGGAGTCGTACTCAGCGTCATCGGCCTCGTCGTGCTCACCGATGTCGCGTTCTTCACCCTGGTGAGCGCCATATTCATCGGCTGGATGGCGGTCGCCGCCGGCGCGCTCGAGATCGTTCACGCATTTGGAACGAAGGGCTGGGGCGGCATCCTGTGGCAGGTCGCGCTCGGGGTCCTCTACGTTACATTCGGCCTCGCGCTTTTGAACCAACCCCTCGTCGGCGCATTCGTCCTGACCTACGTGTTGGCGCTCACGTTGCTGGCGTCGGGAATCATTCGCATTCTGATCAGTCTCACGAATTGGAATGCGGCCGGCCTCGTCCTGCTGATCTCCGGTCTGTTCGGTGTTCTTGCAGGCGTCATCATCCTGATGCGATTCCCTGCGAGCGGTGCTTTTCTCTTGGGCGCTCTCCTCGGAATCGATCTTTTGCTGCATGGAATCGGATGGCTTTTTTCCGCTTGGTTGCCGAAGGGCAGCGAGAAAACGCCGGTGTCCGCCGGCTGAAGAACGCTTCGCCCTACGTGAAAATTGTCAACGCGCTGCGCTTCGCTTTTGAAGCGAACCATCGCTCCGGCTGCTTTTACATGACCCACTCGCGGGCTTGTTACCGTGCCGATATCGGCAAGCGTGAATCGAACGGCGCGCCGCTCATATGAACGACCCTGCGCGAGAGGATAAGGACAATCGCGATCCCGACGTCGGCGCGACACGGCTTGTGGCGATGCAGCCCGGAGCGGCGCTCGGACGCGAGATCTTCGTGGCCGGCTTCGCGTTGCTCGTCGTCGGCACCGGCCTCTTCCTGGTTTGGCAAACGACGTCGAGCCTTCTGCTGGTGTTCGCGGGGGTGCTGCTCGCCACGTTCTTCGATTCCGCAACGAGAATCGTCGGCCTCATGCTGCCGATCAGCCGCGCGTGGCGGCTGACGCTCGTGCTGATCGCGCTCGCGGCGATCGCCGCACTCGGCCTCAAATGGGGAGCGAACGGGCTGCCCGAGCAATCGCGAATGCTCCTGCAAGTCATGGATACGCAACTGGCCGTTCTGCGAAAGCACTTGCTGTCCTACGGCGTCGATGCGCTTGGCCCGGAGACAGGAACCGACCTTGCACAATGGCTCTTCTCCGATCAGGGAAAACTGCTGAGCCACGCGCAGGCGCTTCTCGGCCGAGCTTCCGGCATCCTCACGAACATTTTCATCATTTTGTTTCTTGGAATTCTATTCGCCGCCAGCCCTCAGACCTATCGCGAAAGCATCGTCGTACTGGTCAAGCCTTCACATCGCGCCCGCACGCGCGCTGTACTGGATGAAATGGGAGCGGTTCTGCGCTTCTGGCTGGTTGGACAGATGGTTCGTATCGCGCTGATGACGATTTGCGTTGCCGCCGTGCTTTATCTCATCGGCTTGCCGGCGCCGTTTTTGCTCGGTCTTCAAGCGGGAGTATCCAATCTCATTCCGTATCTCGGGCCCATCGCCGCGGCCGCACCGATCGGTCTCGTCGCGATGCCGCTTGGAGGTTCGGTGGTGATCTGGTCGCTCGTCATCTACACCGTGATTCAGTCGGTCGAAGGATATTTGATCGGACCGCTGATCCAGCGCCAGGCCATCGAGATTCCTCCGGCCTGGATCCTCACGGCCATCGTCATCCTCGGATCGCTTTTTGGCATCCTGGGCGTAGCGCTCGCGATGCCGCTCGTTGCCGTCGCGCGGGTCGCGATCGTCAGATTTTATGTCCAGGACCATCTGGAGGGCAGGACGTAATCGCGTTCGAATAACGGCTTTACGCGGCGCCGGAATCGGATCACTTTTAAGGAAAGGCGTAGGTGCGGCGTAAGGGCGTTGCCAACATCTTCGAACCGGGCATTTCCACCTTCGTGAATGCCATTAGTATGTTGCCGAGCCGCCGCCGTTGTACGCGAGATCAACGTCGGATCATATAAATGCATACCTGCCGCCATTTTGCGGCGGCGGCAAAGTTCGTTTACCGTTGGGCAAAGAGGAGTGCTGGAGTTTGTCGGATCCTCTTCAGCCGCAAGGAAAGCCATATATTTCGACCGGCAAATTGCCGCCGGCGGAGCAGGTCGTCCGATTGGTCTCCGAGGCCCACGAGCGCTTTGCATCCGTGAGGCTGGGAGAGAATTCGCAAGTTTATCCGGCGCTCGCGCGCGTCCCTCAAGAACTGTTTGGCATCTGCGTGGTCGGCGTCAACGGCCGCGTGTTCTCCGTCGGTGACGCAGAGCACGAATTCACGATCATGAGCGTCTCGAAACCGTTTCTGTTTGCGCTGATCTGCGATCTTATCGGCGCGACGGGAGCGCGTGAACGGCTCGGCGTAAACGCAACGGGGTATGCGTTCAACTCGCTCGCCGGCATCGAACGCAGCTCCGACGGGCGCACCAATCCGATGGTGAACGCGGGCGCGATCGCGACAACAAGCTTGGTTCCGGGCGCCAACATTGAGGAGAAATGGAAATTCATTCGCGACGGCCTCTCACGTTTTGCCGGTCGGGACCTCTCGGTGAACGAGGAGGTCTATGCGTCGGCGTCCGAGACGAACTTTCGTAATCGAAGCATCGCATGGATGCTGCAAAGCATGGGCCGCCTCTATTGTGATCCGCGCGAGGCGACCGACCTCTATACACGGCAATGTTCGTTGAACGTGAGCGCCAAGGATCTTGCGGTGATGGGCGCGACGCTGGCGCATGGGGGCGTCAACCCACTCACCGGAAACCAAATCGTCAAGCCCGAGGTCTGCCACTTTGCCTTGGCGGTCATGCTGACGGCGGGACTCTATGAGACGTCGGGCGACTGGCTCTACGAGATCGGGCTTCCCGGAAAAAGCGGAATCGGCGGCGGCATCTTTTGCCCCGCCGCTGGACGATGCGGGCAATAGCGTGAAGGGACAATTGGTGGCTCAATTCCTGTCCCAACGACTGGGTCTGGACCTGCTTACGTCATCGACGGACTAAAAAACGAGCGCACGACGACGCTCCTAAACCGGGACGGGGAGGCAAACAATGGCTTCGACGACGCCGATGGATTCCGTGGAAACGGTCGCCCGGGAATCATGGATCCCCATGATCGCGATCGCGCTCGGGCAGGCCATCATGTCGTTCAACGTGGCTTCTTTGCCTGTTGCGCTCGGGGGCATGGTCGAAAGCTTCGGCGTGGCGCCGACCGTCGTCGCCACCGGCATCGTCGCCTATTCGATGATCGTGGCAGGCTTCGTGATGCTGGGCGCCAAGCTGGTGCAGCGTTTCGGCGCCCTGCGCGTGTTTCGCTTGGCTGTGATCCTGTTCGGGGTGTCGCAAGTCTTCATGACCTTCAGCCCCGCGGCGTCGGTCATGATTTTTGCGCAGGCGCTCTGCGGCGCATCCGGCGCGGTGATCGTGCCGGCGCTCGTCGCGCTCATCGCGGAAAATTACCACGGCAATCAGCAGGCCACCGCGCTCGGCGCGTTGGGGTCCGCCCGAGCCGGCGCGGGCGTGCTCGCATTCCTGATCGGAGGCGTCCTCGGCACCTATATCGGCTGGCGGCCCGTTTTCGGCATCCTCATCGCCGTTTCGGCGCTGGTCTTCTTTCTCAGTTTCCGACTGAAACCCGATCACGGCCGCCCGGACGTACGCATCGACATGGTCGGCGTGGCTCTGGCCGCGTCGGCGATCATCCTCATCAGCTTCGGGTTCAACAACCTGAACGGTTGGGGATTGGCCCTGGCGCGGCCAACGGCGCCGTTCAACGTTCTCGGCCTGTCTCCCGCTCCCATCATGATCGTGCTCGGAATCATGCTGGGGCAGGCGTTCCTTCTCTGGACACGGCGGCGTGAGGCCGCAAATCAGACGCCGCTGCTGCCGCTGGAAGTTCTCGACTCGCGCGAGGAGCGCGCGGCGGTCTACGCCATGTTCTCGGTCGTCGCGCTCGAGGCGGCTCTCAATTTCTCCGTGCCGCTCTACATCCAGATCGTGCAGGGGCGCTCGCCCTTGGCGACGGCCATCGCCATGCTGCCGTTCAACCTGACCGTCTTCTTCGCCGCAATGTTCATCGTGCGCTTCTACGAGAAGTTCACGCCGCGACAGATCGGCCGCTTCGGCTTCGCATTGTGCGCCGCGGCGTTGATCTGGCTTGCATTCGTCGTGCGTAACGACTGGAGCGCCATTCCCGTTCTCTTCGGGCTGATCGTCTTCGGTATCGGGCAGGGCTCGCTCGTTACGCTCCTGTTCAACGTTCTTGTGACGGCGTCGCCGAAAACATTGGCCGGCGACGTTGGCTCCCTGCGCGGCACGACGAATAATCTTGCCGCCGCCGTCGGAACGGCTGTCGCCGGCGCGTTGTTGGTCGGATTGTTGAGTTCGGCAGTGATGAGCCAGTTGGCTTCGAATCCGACGCTGCCGATCGAGATTCAGTCTCAAGTCAACCTCGATAGCATCACCTTTGTGAGCAACGAGCGGCTCAAGGGCGTGATCGACGCAACGACAGCGACGGCGGAACAGAAAGCGGAGGCGCTGCGCATCAATTCGGAATCAAGACTGCTGGCGCTCAAGATCGGATTCTTGATCCTGGCGGGCCTTGCGCTGCTGACAATCCTTCCGGCGAGTGGCCTGCCCCGTTATCGGCCGGGCGAAATCCCGGAGCCGTGATCTCGAGGTCCGCGCGCCGCGAATTGTGCGCGCCGCGACAGTGCGAAGAAGACGTCCGTGTAGTGAAAGGAGCCCTGCTAACTTCGTTCGTAACCTGGGTGTACTGAAGGAGGAACAAATGACCGGTCTCAAGATGCGAGCTGCCTTACCTCTGATCCTCGGAACTCTCTTTTTGGCCACGCCGGCAAAGGCGACCGTCCCTGGCTTGCCTGACGCCATTCGGGCAGCGGCCGGGGACGTCGGCAACGTCATCGATGTCCAAGCGCGCTTCTGGCGCGGCCGGCAATATTGCTGGTACTTCGACGGATGGCGCGGCCCAGGCTGGTACTGGTGCGGCTACCGGATGCGGCGCGGCTTCGGGTGGGGCGGCGGTTCCGGTTGGCACGGATGGCATCCGCCACGACGGCCGGGAGTGAGGCCTCCCCACGTCGGACGTCCTCCGCATGCTGGCCGCCCCCCGCATGCCGGCCGCCCGCCGCATGTTGGACGCCCGCCGCATGCGGGCAGACCTCCTCATGCCGGCGGCCGGCCCGGCGGCGGCAGCGGTGGTCGTCCGCGCCGCTGATCCAGAGCGCGAGCCCTCGGGTCTGATTCAACAGCGTTGAATCAGACCCGTCGTTATCTTTTTGTTCGAGCATGATCTTTTCCGAAAACCGGTTTCCACTTTTCGGGATCATGCTCCAAGTCCCGCCTTTCGTGCGGCATGACGTCAACGATCGGCGTCGTGCCGCACACGCCATTCATATTTCAATTTGCCTGGCATTGCCGGCGCAACGCGGTTGGCAAGCGATAGAAGGAGAGCATCCGTGATGTCGAAAGCCCTATTGGTCACTGCGGCCGCGCTTCTCGCTTTTTCCGCAACGGCGAGCGCTCAGACACCGGCGCCGCCATCGACAGCCGCTTCGACGCTTTTCCAGAACGTTCGAATCTTCGACGGCAAGAGCAGTTCGCTCTCAGCGCCCTCCAACGTGCTTGTCAAAGGCAACATCATCGAGCGTATCTCGACAGCAACGATCGACGCGGAGCCGGGAACGGCGGTAATTGCCGGCGGCGGGCGGACGCTCATGCCCGGCCTGATCGATGCTCATTGGCATGCGATGTTGATCCGTCCGAATCCGGCGCAGGCGATCAATGGCGACGTCGGTTACAACAACATCACGGCCGCTGCGGAAGCATCCGACACGTTGATGCGCGGCTTCACAACCGTCCGCGACGTCGGCGGACCGTCCTTTGGCCTGAAGCAGGCCATCGACGAAGGAGTCATCGCAGGTCCCCGCATCTATCCTTCGGGAGCGATCATCACCGTGACCAGCGGCCACGGAGATTTCCGCCAATTGTCCGATCTGCCACGCACCATCGGCGGCATGATGGCGCGCATGGAGAAAGTCGGTGGTAGCATGCTTGCCGACAGTCCCGACGAGGTACGCTTGCGTGTTCGCGAACAGCTCATGCTGGGCGCGTCCCAGATCAAGCTCACGGCGGGCGGCGGCGTGTCATCGCCCTTCAGCCCGATCGACGTGATGACTTTCACCGAGGAAGAACTCCGCGCGGCGGTCGAGGCGGCGGAGAACTGGGGAACATACGTCACCGTTCACGCCTTCACGTCGGCCGCGATCCAGCGCTCGATCGCAGCCGGTGTAAAATGCATCGAGCACGGATTCCTGATGGACGACGCGACCGCCCGTCTGATGGCTGAGAAAGGCATCTGGCTCAGCACGCAGCCCCTTCCGGAGGAAATGCGAACGGGCCTGCCTGTCGGCTCCGTTCAGCGAGCGAAAGCCGATGAGGTTTGGCCAGGGATCGGCCGCACGTACGAACTCGCAAAGAAGTACAAGCTGAAAACAGCGTGGGGCACCGACGTCCTGTTCTCGCATGCCCTGGCAAAGCGCCAAGGCGCCATTCTGGCCTCGCTTGCGCGCTGGTACACGCCGGCCGAGGCGCTCGTCATGGCGACGGGGACCAATGCCGAGCTCCTCACACTGTCGGGAAAGCGCAGTCCCTATTCTGGAAAGCTCGGCGTTGTGGAACAAGGCGCGCTTGCCGACCTGCTCCTGGTCAATGGGAATCCTCTGGAGAACCTCGATCTCGTCGCCGATCCCGACAAGAATTTCACGGTGATCATGAAGGACGGAAAAACGTATAAAAACACGATTTCCAAGTAAGTCTCGCTTGTCGCCGTGAGCCCGCGCGCTCCTCTCCACGGGAAGCGTACGGGCGTAGCGCGGCTTGCATCCCGGCGCCGACGCGTGATTACTTAGCGCCAACGCGCGATGCGCGTCTCAAGAGAAATTGTCACCAAGAGGTCGCCGTGGCGAGTGTTCTGGCAAGCGCCACCGGCCTTTTCCGCCTCCAGCTTCGTCGACTCTGTGGCGTCGGACTAGCGCTCGGCACTCTCTTCTTCGCGGCATCGCTGACCCCGACACTCGTTCCCCGCACCTTTTTGACTCAGGGCGTCCTGGCGGGCGTCTCTTTCGGTGCAGGATACGGTCTCGGCGTGCTGGGAAACTGGCTGTGGACGTATTTGGAGCTGCCGAGACTTGCGGAGCGCCGACGGCGCATTGGCGTTCTGTTGCTGGCCGCGCTGTGCCTCGTGATCTGCATCGTCTATCTCTGGCGCGCGGCGGATTGGCAGAATTCCATTCGCGTCTTGATGCAGCTCGAGCCGGTCAGCAGCGCGCATCCGGTCAAGGTTTGTGCCGCCGCGCTCGCAACCTTTGCCGTCTTGATCCTGCTGGCGCGCTTGTTCGCGTATGCCGCGCGTGCGCTATCGGCCCGCGCGAGCCGCTTCGTTCCGCGGCGGGTCGCCATTGTCATCGGCTATTCCGCCGCGATCCTTCTGTTCTGGTCGCTTGCCACCGGCGTGCTGTTGCGCACGACATTCCAGTTCGTCGAATCGTCGTTTCGCGAATTCGACGCGTTGATCGAACCGGAACGCCCTCGGCCAACCGATCCCGCGAGGGCGGGAAGCGCGGCGTCGCTGCTCAAATGGAACGAGCTTGGCCGCGCCGGGCGGGAGTTCATCGCGTCGGGCCCGAACGCGGCCGAGATCACGGCGCTGACGAAACGGCCGGCGCGCGAACCAATCCGTGTCTATGTCGGCTTGCGCGGAGCGGAGAACGTGAAAGCACGCGCCGCACTCGCGCTCGCGGAATTGAAGCGCGTCGGCGCCTTTCAGCGAGCCATTCTCGTTGTGATCACGCCGACCGGCACAGGCTGGGTCGATCCGTCGGCGATGGATGCGCTCGAATATCTGCATCAGGGTGACGTCGCCAGCGTCGCAGTTCAATACTCCTACATGTCGAGTCCGTTATCGCTGCTGCTGCAACCCGAATATGGGTCGGAATCGGCGCGCGCGCTTTTCTCCGCCGTCTACAATTACTGGACGACGCTTCCGAAAGATCAGCGGCCGCGGCTTTACCTGCATGGACTGAGCCTCGGGGCGATGAACTCGGAAAGATCGGTGGAGCTTCTCGAGATGATCGGCGATCCGATCAACGGCGCGCTTTGGAGCGGTCCGCCGTTCGGTAGCAGGCTATGGCGCGCCTTTACGGATGGCCGCGCACCCGGAACACCAGCGTGGCTGCCGACCTATCGTGACAGCCGCGCCGTGCGCTTCATGAACCAAAGCGGTTCGCGCGTCCCGCGTGAAACACCTTGGGGACCCTTGCGGATCGTCTATCTGCAATACGCCAGCGACGCCGTGACGTTCTTCGATCCTCATGGGTTCTACCAACGTCCGGCCTGGCTCGATCCGCGCGGGCCGGATGTGTCTCCGGAATTTCGTTGGTATCCGCTCGTGACCACCTTGCAGACCGGCCTGGACATGGCGATGGCGACGACAACTCCGATGGGCTACGGCCACGTCTTCGCGCCCGAGCACTATGTCGACGCCTGGGTTGCCGTCACCGACGTTCAAAACTGGTCCGACGACGAACTCACCCGCTTAAAGAAACATTTGCGGGCTGCGGCCGACGCTGCGAACGCCGACCGAAAGCAGAGCGCCTACGACGATCGAGGCGGCTGATCGAGACCCCGCCGATCGAAGAGCCGCCAAGCTCTTCGGCCCCCTCCTCCAGACCCGCTCGGCCGGTATCGTCAGCTCGAGCAGTAATGCATCGCGGATGCTTCCGGCGCCTGCGGGACGACCTTGTCGATAGCTCCCAATGTGGACTTATAAGCGTTCGCCCATTCCCCATCCTTGAACATGGATCGCAGTTGCTCGTTGATCCATTCGCAAAACTTGGGATCCTCTTTCTTCACTCCGATACCGTAAGGTTGCGGCGGCGCATCCGAATTCGCCAGCACGCGATATTGCCCGGGCTGCGCGTGCGCCATACCGAACAGAATCGCGTTTTCGGCGGCAGCCGCTTCGACCCGGCCCTGTCTCATCGCGGTCAGGCACGCTCCCATCGTATCGAAGCCCTTGAGGTCCGCCTTCGGCGCCTCGGCTTGAATCATGTTGTATTGCGTTCCGTTCTGCGTGGTGCAAACGGAATGGCCATTGAGCGACTTAAAGCCATTGATGGTATCGCCGAAGGACTTATCGTCGTTTTTTACCATAATGGTATTTCTCGACTCGAAGTAGGGGCCCGCGAAGTTGACCTGCTCGCTCCTGGCTTTGTTGATCGTATAAGTCGCAATGACCATGTCCACCTTGCCGGCTTTGATCAACGCCTCCCGGGTGGGTGTCGGCGCCTCGACAAAGTCGACGTGTCCATTTTCGCCAAAAATACGCTTGGCGATCAGATTGGCGATATCCGCATCAAACCCCTCGACCTTTCCGGTCATCGGATTCTTAAGTCCAAAGAGCGGCGCGTCGATCTTGATTCCCACCACGAGTTTTCCACGCTCCTGAATGCGATGCATCGCCGAATCGGCAGGAAAGTTCGGCTTACTGTTTTGCGCCGCGCCCGCATGGCTCCATGCAGAGGCCGCGAGCAGCGAAAATGTAACGGTTAGAGCAGCTTTCATGTCTCTCATGTCCACAGTCCCCTCATGATAACGATCGTCGATGGCGCCATTCTTATGTGCGGTGGCTGACGACCTTGGATAGAAAATTGCGCGCGCGCTTGGATTCGGGCGCGTCGAAAAATTTGCGAGGCTCGCCAACTTCGACGACCTCGCCTTCATCCATGAAGACTACCCGATGCGCGACGGAGCGCGCAAACCCCATCTCATGGGTGACGACCAGCATCGTCGTGCCGCTCGCCGCGAGCCCTTCCATCACGTTGAGCACTTCGCTGATCACTTCCGGATCCAACGCCGACGTCGGCTCATCGAACAGCATCACCTTGGGGTCCATCGCGAGCGCGCGCGCGATCGCGGCACGCTGTTGCTGCCCCCCCGACAACTCGGTCGGAAACTTTCCCGCCTGATCCTGGATGCCGACACGCTCAAGCAACGCGAATGCGCGCGCTTCGGCCTCCGCTTTCGAGAGACGGCGCACTCTCATCGGGCCCAGCGTTACGTTCTGCAGGATCGTTTTGTGCGCAAAAAGGTTGAATGACTGGAAGACCATTCCAACGTCGGAACGCATTCGCGCCAGGGCCTTTCCCTCTTCGGGCAGCGGCGTTCCGTCGATCTCGATGGCTCCTTTGTCGATCCTCTCCAGCCGGTTGATGCATCGGCACAGCGTCGACTTGCCGGAACCCGAGGGCCCGATAATCGCGACCACCTCGCTCGCCTCGACCACGAGGTTCACGTCCTTGAGGACGTGTTTCTCGCCAAAGTATTTGTGCACATGACTCACCATCACAACGGGAGGTGAAGCACGCCCATCGGACGAACCGTTCTGAAGCATCGCTGGCTCCGCGAATGCGCGAGCCGCGCATCCGAGTGACATTCAAAAATATTTTTGGCAGATCGGCCGCGCGAACGGCCGGACGCGAGCGCAAGGCTGCGGAATAGCCAACAACGTTCGGCCCTCCCATCGACCGTTTGCCGACTCTCTCAAAGCCGGCCCGCAAGCGTCCCCGCGCGAGGCATTGCCGGGGCGCAAACGTCACGTAATTCATCTTGGGTGTCAACACGCGCGGCAGGCAATAATCGCCGACAGGCGTTTAAACGCAGGGCAAAATAAAAACTCAGCGTCGTCTCGCGGCGATAATCCACGCAACGGTTGCAGCCGCCTGTATCTGCGCTCGAAAATGTTGCTGGAACCGACCGCATCGCATAGAACGGCGCGACGCGCGGACCGGAGAAGCGATCGGTGGATCATCTTGACGCGATCATTGCTGGGACGTGGGTGACGATCCAGCTCGCTATATTCTCTTTTATCGGAGCGGCAGCGTTCGGGTTATTGGTGGGCGTATGCCGCATCAGTCCGGTGCCATCGCTGCGCATCGCCGGCACGGTTTATGTCGAAGGCCTTAGAAGCATGCCGATTACCGTGCTCATGGTCTTTTTTTACTTTGGCTTGCCGGACGTAAAGGTATCGCTTTCCGCATTCGCATGCGCCGTCCTCGGTTTAGGGCTCTATGGCGGCGCTTATGTCGCGGAAGCCATACGCTCCGGCGTCAATGCCATACCGGCGGGCCAAATCGAAGCCGGCCGCGCGATCGGACTCACGCAAGGTCAACTGCTGCGCGACATCGTGCTTCCTCAGGCGGCGCGGACGGTTGTCGCCCCGATGGGAAACGTGTTCGTCGACTTGGTGAAGAATACGTCGATCGCCTACACGATATCCGTCGTCGAAATCACCGGCACGGCGACCAACCTCGTGTCGCGCTACGCGAAGCCCGTCGAAACATTCGTGGCCGCCGGCCTGGCCTATCTCATCCTCACCATCCCTCTCGGAATCTACTTCCGGAACCTGGAGAGCCGAAAGGCCATTAAGCGATGACGCCGTCGGCATTGGAGCGCGACTACGGTCCTCGTGCCCGCAGAAACGCGCGTATTGCGTCGCTCGTCGCGTCCGCCGTCATTGCCGCGGTTCTTGCCTACGCGGCTTATCTCTTTTCGCAGGCCGGCGGCTTCGCGGCCAACAAGTGGTCTCCGTTCCTGTCGTTGAACGTTTGGCAATTTCTCGGGGCCGGGCTGGTCGAGACGTTCCGGATCGCGATCGTCGACGCGGTCTTGAGCGTCGTCGTCGGAGCGATCGTGGCTCTCGGCCAAGTCTCCAAACGGCGGTTCCTGCGGTGGCCCGCCATTGTTTATTCCGAGTGCCTTCGCGGGCTACCGACGCTCCTTCTCATCCTTTTCATGTATTTCGCCTTTCCGGCGTTCGGCATCAATGTGAGCGCCTATTGGGCGGTCGTCATCGGCAGCGCCGCCTACAACAGCGCGGTGCTGAGCAACGTATTCAAGGCGGGGATTTTGTCGCTCGACCGCGGGCAGGTCGAAGCGAGCTATTCGATCGGCTTGACCGAATGGGAGACGATGCGCCTGATCATCGCGCCCCAGGCGTTTCAGCGCATGCTCCCCTCGGTCGTCGCCCAGATGGTCGTCCTGTTCAAAGACAGCTCGCTGGGATTTTTCATCGGCTATGAGGAGCTTCTGCGGCGGACGCAGGTCGTGGGGGCGTTTTCGGAGAATCTGATCCAAAGCTACATGGTCGCCGGAATGCTGTACTTCGTGTTGTGCTATGCGATCAGCCGCCTTGCCCGCATGCTTGAGCGCAGCAATATCTCGAAGGGCGGAACCGCGACCGCCGCGGCTTGACGCTTCGGTGTCGCAATATCAGCGAGCGATATCGTGGCAGGGTTGCTTACGCTATCAATCGGACCGCGCTTTCGCATGCACGGTGGCCCATGTATCCACCTGATCGAAGCGCAATTTGAGAATGGACAGTTCGATGCTTGATCGTAACCTCGTCGAGCGCGAGTACGGCTTTTTAAAAGACGTGATTTTCCTCAATGCGTCGTCCGTCGTCATGCCCCCTATGCGGGTGCAGAACGCCTACGGCAACTTCATGGCCGATTACGTCCGTGCCTTCGGCGCCGGCGTCGTGCCCAAGGGGTGGGACATCGTCAACGAGGCGCGAGGCCGGCTCGCCTCGCTCATCAACTGTCAGGCGCACGAAATCGCATTTACAAAAAATACATGCGAAGGGCTGTCGATCGCGGCGGCGGCTATCGACGTGTCTCCCGGTGACAATGCGGTCGTCTGCGATCAAGAGCACGAAGCCAATCTCTTTCCCTGGATGAACCAGCGCCGCAGGGGACTGGAACTGCGGGTCGTTCACGCTCCGAACGGCGAGGTGGACATCGGAGCCCTGCTGGCGCGCTGCGATGACCGCACCAAGGCGCTCTCGGTATCATCGGCGCAGTTCACCACGGGGCACGCGGTCGATCTGCGGATGCTCGGCGCCGAATGCCGCGCGCGCGACATCATTTTTGTGGTGGACGGGGTCCAGAGCGTCGGCCGCCTGAAGCTCGACGTGAAGGAATGCAACATCGATTACCTGGCGGCCGGAGGCCATAAGGGTCTGTTGGGAACGCTGGGCGCGGGGTTCGTCTATTGCAGCGATCGCATCGTGTCGGAGCTTATTCCGCCCTACGCATCTTATCAGAGCGTAATCAATCACGTGCCCCCGCCGGCGCTCACCACGCAATTCGACTATCTCGAATGGCAGCCCGATGCGCGCCGGCTGGAAGCGGGAAGCCCCAATTTTAACGGAGTCCTGGCTATCTCTCGCGGTGTCGAATTAATTCTCGAACTCGGCATCGAGAACATCGAAAGCACCATCCGTGCATTGGAATCCGAATTCCGCTCATTGATCGCGAACCTGCCTTTAAAGATTGTCGAGCCTTCCGTTCCCGAACGCCGATCGGGAATCGTTTGCGTCTATTATCCGAAAGGCACCGAGGCCGAGGTTCAGGCGATCCTCCGGAGCCGTAAGATATTCTGCTCGATGCAGGCGGGGTATTTGCGGTTCTGTATCGAGTTCTACAACACCAGCGAGCAGATTGAGATCGCCGCGGGCGCACTGCAAGAAATCAGCCGGCTGCGATCGGCGGCATGAAGCAACGTCGATCGCGGGCCGCAAGCGAGCCAATCCCCTGCCGGACCCGCATCGGTATCTCCTTCACCATGATTACGGACAACAGAGGTAGAGATGAGTCAGGACGCATCAACGACCCCGCTTAACGCGGAAGAAGTTCGCGCGCGTTTTAGCCTCGATCCTTCGATCAAGTATTTCAACAACGCCTCCTGTTCTCCGCCGCCACTCTCGGTCATCGACGCGATGAGCGACTACTATCGGTCGACGCCGCTGAACTATCGCTCGGGCGTCACCCAACTCGAGTCTCGAATTACCGACAGGGTCGATGCCGTTCGTGCGAACCTCGCCGCCTTCCTGAACGCGAAGTCGCCCGCCGAAATCGTGTTCACCAAGAACACGTCGGAAGCCGTGAATACCGTCGCGAACGGACTGAGCTGGAAGCCCGGGGACGAGGTCATAGTCACGCCGCTGGAGCATCAGTCGAATTTGCTCCCGTGGATCCGGCTGGAAAAGACGGCCGGCGTCACGGTCAAATACGTCAAGCCCGCCGGGTCGGACGGCCTCATCGACCCTGCCGACGTCGCTCGTCTCATTACGCCGCGCACGCGCCTGCTCTCGATACATCATGTGTCCAACATGCTTGGATGCATTCAGGACATCGAGGCCGTCTGCACCGTCGCGCGAGAGCGTGGCGTGCTGGTGGTGGTCGATGCCGCACAGTCGGAGGGTCGGATCGACGTCGACGTTCAAAAGCTGGGATGCGACTTCGTCGTATCGTGCGGGCGCAAGGCTCTCTTGGGACCGCAAGGCATCGGCTTTCTTTGGGGGCGCGAGGAGCTTCTCGGTCAACTCAATCCGCTTTTGGTTGGCGGTCAGTCGTCCGACCTCACCGATGAGCACACCTACGCGCTGAAGGCTCCGCCGTTCCGGCACGAATCCGGCATCATCAATACGGCCGGCGTCATAGGGCTCGGCGCGGCGCTCGACTTCGCCGATACGATGGGGCGGAACCGCATTTCTCACCGCATTCAAGAACTGGCTAATTATTTTCTCGATGGATTATCCGGCCTTCGGAAGGTCCGTTATTTCGGCCCGAAGCCGGGAAACTATCCGCAGACCGGCGTCATTTCGTTTGTCGTCGATGGAATGTCTGCGCAGAGCGTGTCCGAAAGACTCTACAAGGACGACGGGATCGTCACGGCCGGAGGCGTGCACGGGTCGCCGCTGGCGGCGAAGTTTCTCGGCGTCGAAGGCGTGACGCGCCTTTCCGTGCATTGTTTCAATACACGGCAGGAGCTCGATAGCGCCCTGCGTGTGATCGAAAAACTGGCGGCTTAAAGCAGCACGCCTACCGGCGTGCCGCCGTATCGCAGCTACGGCGATCCGTTCGGAGCACCGCGCTCAAAAGGCGGTGTAGCCGCCGTCGACGAGGAGGTCGGCGCCGGTCATGAAGCTTGACGCGTCGCTGGCGAGAAAGAGCGCCGCCGTCGCCATTTCCATCGGCTGCCCCAGGCGGTTGAGCAAATGCTTCGGGGCATTGTAGCGGACGGCGTCCTCCATATCGCCGTGCCGCAGCACCATGCGCCGCGTCTGCGTCGCGCCCGGCGACAGCGTGTTGACGCGGACATTGTCGTCGGCGTGGTCGACGGCCATGGCCTTGGCGAGCTGGAGCAGCGCGCCTTTGGCCGCGCAGTAGCCGGGCCTGCCGCGGGCGCCGACCCGCGCCATCTGCGACGCGATGTGAATGATGCTACCGCCGCCCGCGGCGACGATGGCGGGCAGCGCCGCGCGGCTCATCAGGTAGGCGCCGGTCACATGCACGGCAAAAATTTTCGCCCATTCGTCGGGCTTCAGGACGGTGATGTCGCCCGTCGGATCGTCATTCGATGCGCCGTTGACGAGCACATGGATAGCGGACCAGGTCCGGAGCGTCGATTCCACCGCCGCAATCGTCTGCTTTTCGTCCGACACGTCGCAAGCGATCGCGACCGCGTTGCCCCCTTCCGCGCGGATGCGTGCGGCGACATCTTCCGGCGCACGCAAATCGACGCAAGCGACGCGGGCGCCAGAGCGCGCCAGCACATCGGAAATAGCGCTGCCGATGCCGCCTCCGGCGCCGGTGACGACGGCGACCTTACCGTCCAACCGGAATGCGGCGTCGAGTGTCGTGTTCGGGCTCACTGGATGCTCCTCGTGTCGACGATAACGATGGAAGTTCTCTTACCCTTGACGGCTCCGGTCGAACGGATCACGGTCGATAGAAGTCAACCGTCCATCAATCGTCCTTGGCGGTATGCCATTTGACGTAGTCGGCGAAAGCCTCGGCCGGGCCGAAGCGCGGCGCGAATCCGGTATCTTCGCGCAAACGCGCGGTTGAGAACAGCGGACGGCGACGCGGAGCCGGCACACCGATATCCGCATCGGCGTCCTCCTCCACAAGCTCGAACGAGAAGCGCGGGAACGCGCCCTTCAACCTGTCGCACCAATCCGCGATCGACCAGCGCCGCCCGGCGGAGACGTGATAGAGCGGCTGTACCTTGGCCGCGCCAAGCAAGCGAACGATCGCGTCGGCGACGTCGGTGGCATAGACCCAGTCGTCCGGCAGAACGCGCCGCACCCGGACGGCCTTGCCCGCTTCCGCGGCGTGCAGAAGGCGGAACGGCACGCTCAGCGTGTCGCGAACGCCGGTGTCGTACTCATAACGGCCGAACACGACGCCGAGCCGCGCCACGCAGAGATCGAGGCCGCGGGTGTCGCGATAACGAATGGCGGTGCGCTCGGCGGCATACTTGCTGATGCCGTACAAGTTTTCAGGAACGGGGCTATCGCGCTGCTCATCGAGATCGGGACCGTCCGGATCGTGCGTCCCGAATACCGAGCCGGTGCCGAGCGAGACGATGCGTGAAATTCCGTGCCGAAGGGCGGCGTCGAGCACCTCGATCGTGCCGCCAACGTTCACGTCGACGATGGTGCGCGCCTGCGTCCGTTCGCGATCAAGACTCGCGGTCACCGCCGCGCCGTGAATGATCTTGTCCACCTTGTGCCGGGACAGGATGTCGCGAAGCTGCGCGCCGTCGCGAACATCGCCGGTCTCGATCGCGAGCGTACCCGGCCGCTTGCGCAGCGGCGCGACCAGGGAATCGGGCGGAAGCGCCTGCCCGAAAATGACGACATCGGTGCGTGCCGAAAGAAGCGCGTCGGCGACGTTGAGCCCGACAAATCCTGTTCCGCCGGTGATGAGTACAGGCATGCTTCTTTCCTCAAAACGCTGAAACACCGATCTTAAGTCGACGTTGTGGCACCGCGGACGATTGTCGGCTTTCCGGCCGCGGTCATTACTCGGTCAGGATCGATGGGCTGTCGAGCGACCAATGAACGACGACCTCCGACCCGGATTGGTATTGCGGCTGGCTGCCGGTGTTCGCGGTGTCGGAAATCAGTTCGCCCACGCCCGGAATGTTCACGCGCCGGCGGATCGTGGCCCCCATATAGGTCTCCTCGAGCAATGTCGCTTTCGTCGCCGTTCTGCCCGGCGTCGCTCCGTTCGGCGCGACCTCGACCTTCTCATGGCGCAAGGCAACGGTGACGGCACGGCCGACCGTGAGCGGCGCGGGGATACGTCCCACCAGCGATCCCTCCTTGATCTTCACACGGCCGACGCCATCGGCATCGATCTGCTCGATCGTTCCCTCGAGGAAATTGGAGTGCCCCATGAACTGCGCGACGAAGCGCGTCGTCGGATGCTCATAAACGTCGCGCGGCGTGCCGATCTGCAGGATCTTCCCCTCGCTCATCACGGCGATGCGGTTCGACAGCGAAATCGCTTCGCCTTGATCGTGCGTCACGAAAATGAAGGTGCCGCCGATCGCACGATGCAGTCGCTGCAACTCATCCTGCATCTGCAAGCGAAGCTGCAGATCGAGCGCGCTCAACGGCTCATCCAGAAGGAGCACTTCGGGGTCATTCACGAGGGCGCGGGCCATCGCGATGCGTTGGCGCTGCCCTCCGGAGAGCTGATCGATGCGGCGGTCCCCGTAACCCGGGAGCCTGACGAGCGCGAGCGCGTCCCTCACCTTGCTGCGGATCGCATCGACCGGCACCTTCTTCATCTCCAGGCCGAATGCGATGTTCTCCGCGACGGTGAGATGCGGGAAAAGCGCGCCGTGCTGAAACACCATGTTCGTTCGGCGCTGGTGCGGCATGTCGTCGACCACGCTGCGGCCGCCGATCATCAGGTCACCGTCGGTCGGCGACTCGAAGCCTCCGATGATCCGCAGAAGCGTCGTCTTTCCGCAGCCCGAAGGACCGAGCAGGGAAAAAAATTCGCCTTTGCGGATATCGAGAGAGGCGGCGTCGAGCGCGACGGTCGTGCCGAAGCGCTTGGTGATGCCGCGGATGGAAACCGCGATATCGGCCTTCGCATCCGCAAGTTCGCGCCCCGGCGTCGCCGCCGAGGCACGGGTTTCGGTCGTTGTCTGCGACATCAAACTCAGGCGCTCTTCACGCGGCTCCAGGTCTCGATCCAGGCATTCATGCTGGTCGGGAACTTGAGCTGGTAGTGTTTCACCGATCCGTCAAAGATGCCGTAGCCGTATTTCTTCTTGTCGGCGTCCGACAGCCCTTCCTGCGCGAAGACCGAAGCGGACAAATAGCCGCTGCCGTTCGCAAGCTCCTGCGCATAGGCCTTGCCCAGCATGACGTCGATCATGGCATGCGCCATCTTCACGTTGCGGGATTCCTTCGGAATGTAGGACGCGCTGATGAGAGAGAGGACGCCTTCCTTCGGCCAGGCGCCGGCGATGTTGAAGCCGCGCTTCTGCAGGTCGTTGCGCATCGGCACGATGCCGTAGCAGACGTCGATCTCGCCGCCGCTCAGAAGATTGGAGCCCTGCGCGAAGGTGCCGAAGAAGGTGCGCACGTTCTTCTTCTTCTTGATGAGGAAGTTGCCGACCTCCGTGAGCTGCGCACGGTCCATCTTCTCGGGCTCCTTGTGCCCGAGATAAAGCCCGGCAGCCATCAGCATCTGGTGCGCGACGTCCCACCAGCCGATGCGGCCGGCATACTTGTCTTCGAACAGCAGCGACCAAGACTGCGTGTACGGATCGTCATCCGGAACAACGGCGCGGTTGTACAGGATCGAGTCGTAACCCCAACTGTGCGGGATCATGAAGACCTTGCCGTCACGCTGGCCGATCCCCTCTTTCGACGGCTCGTTGATGTACTTCATGTTGGGAATTTGCGAGACGTCGATCGCCTGCACGCGCTCGGCCCCTGCCTTCGCTCCCATCACCACCGGGCTGGAAAAGGCGAAGGAACTGTTCATCAGGTCATAACGGGCGCCCCCCGGCGCCGTCAGCCGCGAAACCGTGTCCGTGCCGGACATGAAGGGTCCATCGATGAGCTTGACCTCAAGCTCCTTCTCCAGGATCGCCTTCAGCGTCGGGCTGACCATGGCATTCACCATGAGCACCTCGAGCTGGCCGTTCTTCTGCGCGTAGACGGCATTCGGTGCGAAACTGAGACCGCCGGCGAGCGAAAGGCTGGCCGCACCTCCCAGGATTTGCCGGCGGCTGAGCGCCGGCATTCGGCGCGAACCGGATTCATTGTCGTCAGTCATAGGTCTCTCCCTCTCGGCTTTAGCGTTGCCGCATGTGCGGCTTCGGTCACGTAATCTTTGCGCGCCCGCGATCGGCTTGCGCGGAAAGCACGAAACCGACGAGCGAAGCGAAAATCGATACCGCCATGATCACGACGCCAACGGCGGGCAGGAACGGCGCCGCCTGGTCCGACAACAGCGTCCACAGATGCACGGGAACCGTGCGGTCACTGCCGATCACGAAGAGCGTGCGGATGAACTCCTCGAACGACAGCGTGAAGGAGAACATCGCGGTGGCGATGACGCCGGGCTTTATCAGCGGAAATATCACGCGGCGGAACGCGACAAACGGCGTCGCGCCGAGGTCCGTCGCGGCTTCCTCCAAGCTCGGGTCCAGCCCGTGCACGCGCGGGAAAAGCGTAAGGAAGGCGAACGGCAATACCCAGGTGATGTGCACCGGCAGGGTGCTCGTCCAGACGCCGAACGGCATCCCGCCGTAACCGAACGTCACGAGATATACGACACCGCCGACGATTCCCGGAATGAGGATCGGCAGCAGCAGCATCCGCATCACCCACGCTTTCATGGGAAAGTCGGTGCGGAATCCCAACGCGAGGAGCAGCGCGAGCGTCGTCGCCACGATCGCGCTGACGGTCCCGAGAAGCGCACTGTTGACGATCGACCGGATGAGGTCCGCGGAACCGAACACCTCGTTATACCAGCGCAACGTGGCTCCGCGCAGCGGCAATCCGACGACGTCCGAATTGTTGAACGACAGGACGATCAAGAGCGCGATGGGCACATACAGGAACGCGTAGAAGAACCCCACGTAGCTCCATAGCGCGATCTTCCGTACCCGTTCGCGCCGTTCCCGCCTGGACAATTTCTGTCGCGGCGGCGTGATTGCGTCCGCCATCGCTCAGGTCCGTATGAAGATGTCGCTGATGCGGGCGCGCCGACCGAAGATCGCGAGACAGAGCCCGACCACCAAAATGAGGACGACCGACAGCGCCGCGCCGAGCGCCCAATTGTTCGTCGTCGTGTACTGGGTGGCGATGAGATTGCCGAACATGATGCCGGTGGTGCCGCCGAGGAGTTGCGGCGTGACGTAAGCGCCGCAGCCGAGCAGAAACACCATCACGCAGCCGGACACGACGCCCGGCATGCTGAGCGGCAGAATGACGCGGAAGAACGTCCTGATGGGCCCGGCGCCGAGATCGGCCGCCGCCTCGATCAGGTTCGGATCCATCCGGTCAAGCGACAGATAGATCGGGAGCGTCATGAACAGCGTGTAGACGTAGACGAGGCCGATATGCGTCGCGCCTTCGTTGTAGAGAAGCCAGTCGAGCGGCGCGTCGGTCACCCCGATGCCCATCAGGAACGAGTTGATCAGGCCATTGCGCCCGAGCATCGGCAGCCAGACGAAGGTGCGGACGACGTAGCTGCTCCAGAACGGAAGAAAAAGCACGATGATGAAGATCGTCTTGCTCAACCCCTTCAGCGACGCGAGAAAATACGCGATCGGATACGAGACCAGCAGCGAGATCAGCGTGACCGTCGCCGCGATACGCAGCGTCTGCAGCAGGATCAGCAGATAGATCGGATCTTCGGTGACAACTTTATAGTTTTCGAGGGTGAGATCCGGCTCGGTGCCGAAAATCGAAGACGTCCAGAACGACATCGCGAACAGGAGCACAACCGGAGCGACAGCGAACACCAGCAGCCAGATCGCCGCGGGAAGCACAAGCAACGGTCCCAACCGCCTGCGGCCGCGCCTCGAACGAGGGCTACTATTAGAAGTCACCGTGCTCATTAACGCCCGCATCGAACGGCACTGCCGTCCACCCCCGCCCGCACCGCGTCAATGCCACGCGTTCCAAGCCTGCCCGTTTCCATTTCCCGAAATCTCTTTCGGGCGGGCGCATACTAAGCGCTTTGTCTGGCGGCGGAATTAGAATATAGCGAAGCCTGATTTCGCAAAATTTGAAACCGGGGGCATTTTGGGGCGATGCTTCGAAATGAGATCGAAAGTCACGACATCAAGACGCTGACCCTTTTTGTCGCATGCTGTGAATTGCAGAACGTCAGCAAGGCCGCGGCGCATCTCAACATGGCCGTCTCCGCGGCCAGCCGGCGCATCCGCATGCTGGAGAACAGCGTCAAGATTCCGCTGCTGTCGCGCCGGCCGCACGGCGTCGAGCCGACCGCTGCCGGCTTGACGGTGCTGCACTATGCGCGCGACGTCCTGCGGCTGACGCATCAGATGGAAGGCCTGATCACCGAGCATCGATCGGGAATCCGGGGCTATGTGCGGATCAGTTCGTCGAGCTCGGTGCTGATCGGGCGTCTCGCGGCGGATCTTTCGATCTTCGCCAACAAGGAACCCGATATCAAAGTCGACCTGGAAGAACGGCCGACGCACGAAACTCTCGACTCGCTGCTGACGAAACGGGTCGATATCGGCGCGATCGTCGGCGGAACGGAGAGGGGCCGCATCGAGACGTTCCCGTATGGCGGCGACCGGCTTTGCGTCGCTGTCCATGCGCGGCACCCTCTCGCCGAGCGCGCGCGGGTCAGTTTTTCCGACATCGCACGCTACGATCTCATCACGCTCGATCACAGCACGGCGCTGCGCCGGCTGCTCGCCGACCGCGCGCGCGTTCTCGGCACCTATTTGAACGTGCGGGTCCAGGTGACGAGCTTTCAAGTGATGGGATTGATGGTCAGCAAGGGCATCGGAATCGGCATCCTGCCGGAAAGCACCATTTCCGCGGTGGCGGATTCGTGGGCGCTTCGCCTCATCGAACTGAATGAGCCCTGGGCACGGCGGGGCTTCATGCTTTGCGTCCGCTCGTCGGAAGCGCTCGACCGGCCGGCAACGCGCCTCCTGCGCTTTCTCATCGATCAAAGCGCCGCTCTTTCTTGCGCGGATCAGCCGGTCGTGGCCTGACACCGGCGGCAACGCGCGCAATCGCCGTTAGCGCGCTCCGCAAAGGCTCGCCGCCGCGCGATCCGGCGTGCACAACGCGGCGTCGGCATGCGCGCCGCATTTGCGCGCGGCGCCGTGCGTCAATAAGAAGCGCCTAATTCCCGTGGCAACGCAGCTATGAGGACATCCCCTTGTCGCCCGCGCGCAAAATTCTTGTCCGCACGTCGCCATGACCCGTCAGCTTGGGCCAAACAACAAAGGTCTTCAACGATGACTCAGACTTCCGTGCCTCGCCTGGACCGCGACTTTTTCGGCGTCGGTCACTACATCTGCCCGGCCCAGGTCTCGCTGATCGAATTTCTCGACGCGGCGGCGGCGCGCGGCTTCTCGGGTATCGGGCTCACCGAAAGGGCGCTGGAAGAAATGCCCGCCGCCTCGATACGAAACGAATTGAAGGCGCGAAACCTGCGCGTCACCTCCGTCAACAGCGCCGGGTACTTTCTCAAGAGCGGGAGCGACGCCGAGCGGCAGAACGCTCGCAACCAATGGATTTTGGAATGTGCCGCCGAGCTTGGCGACGCGCCGGTGAATGTGATCGTCGGCGGGGTCGGGCAAGGGCTCGGCCTCAATCTCGACGCGGCGCGCGCCCGCGCGCTCGAGGCGCTGCATGCATTGCACGCAAAGGCCGCAGCTCTGGGGCTGCACATGATCGTCGAGCCGGTGCATCCGAACGGAATCTGGCAAAAGGGCTGCTTCAATTCATTGCGGCAGGTGGAGCAGGCGATCGCCGGGCTTTCGAACGCGACGATCAATCTCGACATCTTCCATTCGTGGTGGGACGCCGACCTCGGCTCCGTGATCGCCGACGACAGCCGACCGCTCGGTATGTTTCAGATGTGCGACGTCGGCGCTTTCACGCAGGACGGAGTCGGTCAGCGCCTGCCCCTCGGCGAGGGCATCGTCGACGTCCCGAGCCTGCTGGGCACATGCCTGCGCCGAAAACGGCGGCCGCTGTTCGAGGTGGAACTGTTTGCAATACAGCTTCCCGATCGCGCCTTGACCGACCTTCTCGATCAGAGCGTGCAATACCTGAACGCGCTCAATCGATAGGACCGTTGCTCACGGTCACGAAACCGCTTCCCCTGTCCCGTCGGCGTGTTGCGAACGGCGAAGGCTTGCCGCAGATTCTCGTGCGTCGCATCGATCCATGAAAGACGGGAAGCCTAAATGGCCGAACCGAAGCGCTGGCATCTCGACCTTCCCGGAACGCGCATCGACAATGCGCCCTGGCGCATCGAGGTTCTGGAATTCCCCGGATCGAAGCCGGGGCCGGCAACCGCCGTGCTGTCCGGCCTGACGGGAGACAAGCCGCTCGGCATCCTCGCGATGCACGATCTCGCGCGCGATCTCACGACCCGCGACATCGCCGGCACCGTTCTTGTTATCCCCTGCATCAATCCGTTCGGCTTCCAGGCCGGCACGCGACACAACCCTGACCTCGTGGAGCTCAACCGCCGCTTTCCGGGGGTACCGCACGGACTTCTGTCCGATCAATTCGCGCATGCGATCATGCGAATGCTGGTGGAGCGTGTCGAAGCGGTCATCGACGTTCACTCCGGCACGGCCGTGCGGACCACCGAATACATCTACGACTACGGCAACCTGGAGCTGTCCGCATCGTTCGCCTACCTCCCCGTGATGGTGAACCGCGCCATTCCAGGGCAGCTTTGCGCGGCGGCGAAAGCCGCCGGTCTCGACGCCGCGCTGGTGGAGTTCGGCGGCCCGGACCGCAACTCCACGCGGAAAGCCGTCGACGGGTGTCTGAACATGCTGCGCTATCGCGGGCATCTTGCGGATGCCGCGACGGGGCCCGGCGACGTTGCAATTCTCTCGCCGGTGCAAGCGATCGTTGCATCGTGCGACGGCATTCTCGAAAGCATCGTTGGGCCGCAGGACGTCGGAAATCCCATTCGCACCGGTGTTATCGGACATCTCACCGGCGCCGTGAGCGGCGCGCGGCTGGAGGAATATGTCGTCGAACGACCGCTCGACACGGATGCCGGCGCAACGCCGCATGAAAAGCCGATCTTGATGCTGGCGCAGACAACGCCGTCGCTTGCGCGGCCCGGCAATCTTCTTTTCATGATCGGATGGCCATTGAAGCGCATCCCCACCCCGCGCCGCGCATAGCTCAACCGTTGACATCGCGCATGGATGGCATCGAAAATTGCTCGCGGGCGAGGGCTGCCAAATGCACGACATCGTTAGAATCGATCAGCGCGAATATCCGATCGATGCGTTGGATATCCCGCGTACGATCTAGCCGCACCGCAGCCCGGGCGACCTTCCAATACTGAGGAGGCTGGAATGGCTTTGTCGATCGACGCGGCGGGGGCCGCGACGAAATCGGAACGTGACGTCATGCTGAAGCGCGCGATTGTCTCCTGCGCTGTCGGACAGATCTTCGAAATCTACGACTTCGTCGTTTACGGCTTCATGGCGGCGGCGATCGCGAAGGCATTCTTTCCGGCGGCCGATCCTGTCGCGGCGCTATTGAGCACATTCGCGACATTCGCGGTCGGCTTTCTCTTCCGGCCGCTCGGCGGGCTTGTCATCGGGTCGTTCGGCGACCGTTACGGCCGGCGGCAGGCGCTGGTCCTCACCATCAGTATGATGGCGATCGCCACAGGCGTGATGGGCCTCATCCCAACCTACGCCACGATCGGCATTCTCGCGCCGATCCTGCTTGTGATTTGCCGCGCGTTCCAAGGCTTCTCGACCGGCGGCGAATGGGGCGGCGCAGCGGCCTTTCTCGTCGAATATGCGCCGACGAAACATCGCGGCTTCATCAGCAGCTTCCAGCAGGCGGGCACCGCGCTCGGTCTATTGCTCGGCACGTTGGTCGCTGGGCTGCTGACATACTTCCTCGACGCCGAAGCCTTCCAATCGTGGGGCTGGCGCATCCCCTTCCTGCTCGGCTTCGTGCTCGGACCGATCGGCCACTACTTGCGCACGCACGTTGCGGAAACGCCGGCGTTCACGCAGACCGTTGCCACCGAGGCGGTCGCCGAAACGCCGCTGCGCGAGGCTTTCGCGACACAGAAGGGCAACCTCCTGGTCGCCTTCGCGTTCAGCATCTCGCCGTGCGTGATCTACTGGACGTTCCTGGTCTATATGCCGACCTTCGCCCAACAACAGTTGCAGATCAGCCCGTCGACGACACTGTTCTCGACAACGTTCGCCGGCGTCGTCTACCTCATCCTCGCGCCGATCGTCGGCGCGCTCTCGGACCGCGTCGGGCGCAAGCCGCTCCTCTACGCGTCCTTCATCGGCGCGGCCCTGCTCGGTTATCCCCTGTTCTCGTATCTGGTGTCGGCGCGCAGCGTGGCCGCTCTGGTCATCGTGCAAACCGTCGCCGCAATCATCCTGACGCTCTGCGCCGGCGTGATCTGCGCCGTGCTGTCGGAAATCTTCCCGACACGCATCCGCTACACGGCGCTGTCGATCGGATACGGCCTATCCGTCGCGATCTTCGGCGGATTCGCGGCGCTGATCGCAACCGCGCTCATCCGCTACACCGGCGACCCGCTCGCGCCGGCCTACTATGTGATCTTCGGTGGCGTTGCGAGCTTGATCGCCACGTTCTTCATCGTGGAGCGGGCCGGAAAGCCGCTGCCCGAATAGCGCACACCCCGGCGGCGGGCGCGTCAGAGCCTCGGTTCCGATAGGATCGGAGTCGAGGCTCTGTGTTTTTGTCCGGTCGCATCTTCGTCACGCGAACCGGCTTGCGCCCTTCGGAATCACGCCCTAAACGCGTCCGCCGTCGACGGACAGAATCTGTCCCGTGATCCAGTTGGCTTGTTCGCTCGCCAGAAAAAGCACCGCCGTCGCGATATCGTCCGCCTTGCCGAGCCGCCGCGTGTGCAACTGCGCGAGGATGCGCTCCTGCACCTCGGCGCCATAGCGCTCCCACTGCTTGATCGTTTCCGGGTTCGACGGAATGAGACCCGGCGCGACGGAATTGACGGTGGTGCCGTGCGGGCCGAGTTCCGACGACATCTGCTTGGTCAAGCCGACAAGGGCGTGCTTTGCCGCCGTGTAAGCGTGAATTCCGGTGAGACTTGGCCGCAGCCCTGCCGACGAAGAGATCGTGACGATCCGCCCCCACCCCGCTTTGCGAAAATGCGGGGTTGCCGCCTGGATCAGATAAAACGCGCCGTCGACATTGGCGCGGAAAAGCGCGTGCCAGTCGTCTTGCGAAATGTCCTCGATCGGACGCCCGACCTGGCCGCGCACGCCGCCCGCCGCGAGCGCCATCACGTCGAGACGGCCTTCGTCGCGCAGGATCGTTTCGATCAGGCGCGCCGCGGCGTCACGATGAGAGAGATCGGCGACATGCGCCTTCGCGCCGACCTCCTCGGCGGTGCGGCGCACACCGTCGCCGTCGATATCGGCCACGTGCACGCGCGCGCCGCTCTCGACAAACGCCCGGCCGATGGCGCGACCGATCCCCTGCGCCGCGCCCGTGACGAGAACCACGCGACCGTCAAACCGAATATCCATGCGGAAGAGCCCCCGAGCCATCAAAGAACACCGTTCTCTGATGAGTTCATATTATTGAATGATGTTCAGATATCGGCATTATAGGAAACTGGCAGACGCTGCCACACGTAAGCTTGAAACCGACGCGCAGGCCGGCGATAGCTCTTCTCAAAGTTGTGACCAGACGCACTCCCTTGGCTCTCGCGGCATCGGGGGGCGGGGCGAGACGGACGATGAGCAACACAGACGTTCAATCCGTAAAATCGGGGGCGCGGATCCTCGATCTCATGGAGCTCATCGCATCCAAAAACGAGGCAATCGGATTGGCCGAAGTCGTCACGATGCTCGGCATCCCCAAGAGCAGCGCCCTCATGTTGCTGCGCACGCTCGTCGCCAAGCACTACGTCGAGAGAGACGCCGACGGCCGTTACCGCCTCGACCGAGCCTATCGCGCATCCAACAATGACTGGGTCGGCGGACGGACCGCCATTTTGCGCCGTGTCGCCCGGCCGCTGATGGAGGAACTCGGCCAAACGGTGCAGGAGACCGTCGTCGTCGCGGTCCTCACGCCGGCGATCGACATCCAGATCATCGAGAAGGTGCGCAGCCCGCAGCCGGTGCGGTACGAAATCGAGATCGGCGTTCCCTACCCCGCTTATTGCACGGCGATCGGGCGCGCGATCCTCGGCTTCTCCGATCCCGCTCTCGTCGACCATTACCTGCGCACGACCTCGCTCATCAAATGCACCGACCGAACGGTCACGGATGTCACCCAGTTGCGGAAAATCCTCGCGCGCGTTCGCGAGCAAGGCTATGCGATCAACATCGAAGAGCACATCCAAGGCGCCTCCTCCATCGCGGCTCCGCTGCGCAATCAGAACGGCGAAGTGCTCGGCGCCTTGAACATCGGCTGCGTGACGGCGCATTTCTCGAACAACGAACAAGCGATCACCGACGCGCTCGTGACGACGACCGCGCGTCTCAATGAGAAGCTTCAAAGCCTCGCGTGAGACGCGCAGACGTTTTGTGATCTACCTGGCGGCCAGCAGAGCGTTGAGGTTGGCGTCATCCTGCGGGCGCTTGCCGTCCTCGATCTCATGGATCATCGCGACGAGATTCTTCAATCCCGGGCAGGCGATGCCGTAACGGGCGCCGATCTCCGCAATCGGCGCGATCTGGAAGTCGACCTCGGTCCGCCGCTTGCGCACCGCGATATCGCGCCAAATTCCCGAATGCGTTTTCGCGTTGGGCCGATTGAACGCGACCATCGCATCGACGCAACGACGCGCATCGTCTTCCGTCGCCCCAGGCATGAAGGCTTGCGGGTCGAAGCCGTTGAACCCGAGCGGCGCGATCTTCTGAGCCGCCGCGACCTCAAGCGTTTCGCCCGCCAGCCGGCGCCACAGCGGCAGCAGTTCGGGCCGCGCCAGGCAATCGGCGATGCCGGCCTGGCCCAGCGCCTGCGCGAAAAGAAGCGAGGCATAGGCGAGCTTCCCCCACAGATAGGAGAAGATGCGGTCGGTCATGATCGCCTCGGGCTCGAAGTCGCGCATCACCGCATGCAGCGCGGCGAGGCGCGGCGTCATCGCGCCATCGAGCTCGCCAAGCACCACCGCACCGCGGTTTCCGTAAAGGATCTCGCCGGGGCCATGCCAGTCGGCGCCGAAATTGATGAAGGCTCCGATAGTGCGCTGACGGCCGACGATCTTCTCGATCTCGAGCTCGCACAGCCCGTTCTGCAACGAAAGGACATAACCGTCGTCCGACAGATGCGGCTTCAACGCCGTCGTCGCCGCGCCGGTGTGCTGTGATTTCACGGCGAGATAGACGTGCTGCCAGGTACCTTTCACCTGATCCGGCGTGAAGGCCGGCACCTTGACGGTAAAATTGTCGACAGGGCCCGTGATCCGCAGACCGTGGTCGCGTATGCGCGCGATATGATCGGCGACGACGTCGACGAAGGTCACGTCATGGCCTGCCCGCGCCAGATACGCACCGGCCGTGCCCCCAATCGCGCCGGCGCCCCAGATCAGAATACGATCGCTCATTGGATCACCTTGTCTTCAAGGAGAAGAAGGAGCTTACGCCGCGAGGGCGGCGCGGGCTCCGTCAATGGCATGGCGCGCGCGGTTGCACGCGCGGATGGCGCCGACCGCGAGAAAACGCGCGGCGTCGCTGCCGGCGGGTGCGCCAACGAGCCGCCGCACCGGATCAAGAACCGGATACGGCGTCAGCGCCAAAGCAGGCTCTTGCCCGAAGCGATCGCCGCTCGTGTAATCGATCGGCACCAGATGCCGCGAAACCGTCATCAACACGGCTTGCAGCGCGGCGGCATCGCCGTCTTTCGTTTTCGCGACCCGCGCGTTGAACGCCGCCGCCTTGCTTTTCAGATCGCGCGCAGCGTCGATCAGCGACGCCACGTCGACGCCATTGGCGCTTGCCGGCCTCAGAGCCTCGAGCTCCTTGATCAGCGCGTCGGCATAAGCCGCATAGTCGAGCGGGACGACAGCAGCCGTCAGCAGCCGCCAAAGCGCATGCACATAGACGCGCGTATCACGCACCAGGAGTTCGGGATCGATCTTGTCGATCGTGTCGTCCGGCGTATGCCACCACCAACCGAAGCCCGCGCCCTTGCGCGCGGCCCCGCCGAAGATCGCGGCGGCGACATTGAGGCCACCCGCCGCCGGCTGCTCACCGCCGCCCATGAACAGCGAGGGAATGCCGATACCCCAGAAGGACTGATCGCCGGCGCGGCTCATCCGCTCGCCGGAGAGTTCCTGCTGGCCTTGCGCCTGCACCGCCTCGGACGCAAGCGCGCGCAACTCCGTCGACGACGGCATGTCGGCGAGAACCGTGTTGCCGCGCCCGCCCGTCGAATCGACATTGACATGCACGACGCAGCGCCGCGCGAGCTCCGCCCAATGCGCATCGGCGTACCATGTCGAGCCGGAATAGCGGCCATGCGAATGGCCGGACCAGAAGCACAAGCGCAGGCCGCGGCGGAACTCCGCCCGCCGTTCCGCAAACAGGCGCGCAATCTCGAGCATCGTGGCGTTGGCCGCGCCGTTATCCATGACGCCGTAGTACCAGGTGTCGTGATGGCCGGAGAACATGACGAACGGCTCGTCGGCACCGCCTTTCGCGCTCGCAAGCTCGGCGGTGAGGATCGGCGTCTTTCGCCAACCGGTATCTACCTCCGCGTAGAGCGTCACCTCCTTCTCGCCGCGCGCGATGCGCGCCTTGAGCCGATCGCCGTCGTCCTTGTTGACGGTCAACACCACCGTCTTCGGCAGAAACTCCACGGTCACGTCCGTGGGACTTCCCCACACCGGCGAGATGCACATCTCGTGCTTGTGCTCGTGCACCATCGCATGAATCTGTCCTAGCGCGCCCGCTCGCGTCGCACGCAGGCTGACCGCCGGCGACGCGAGACCATCGACGAGAACGATCTTGCCGCGCACGTCCTGCTCGGCGAAATCGGCCTCACGACCCGAACCCACATAGACGAGATCGCCCGAAACGCCGCCCGGCCCCGACGGGCGCGAGAACGAATGCGTGATGCAGTCAAGCTGCTCGGCACCGGCCGTCAGCTTCGCCTGTCCCGGCAGGCTGATATAAGCATCGTGGAGAATCAGATCGGTCTTGAAGCCATACCCATCGAGCGTCTTTTGCAGATATTTGAAGCTTTCGAGTTCCTCCGGCGTCCCGGAAAGCTTCACCCGACGCGCGAACTCCTCCAGATGCCGCATCATCGTCTCGGCTTGAACCGCCGAACAAAGCTGCTCGATCGTCGTCATCAGCGTTCCTTTCGATTTTCTTGATCTTGGTTCGGCGGGTTTCCGGGCGTAATAGCTATTTGCTTTCCGAACGGATCAGCGGGCGGCCGGTCAAAAAGCCGCCGTCCACCGCGATGCATTCGCCGTTGATGAAATCGGCATCGTCCGAGAGCAGGAACGCCACCGTGCCGGCGATGTCAGACGCACGACCCGTGCGCCCGCGGGGAATCATGGTGAGGTAGTGGTCGCGATACGCATCGGACACCTGATCCTTGCGCACCTCGATCAAGCCCGGCGCCACCGCATTGACGCGAATGCCGAGCGGCCCGAACTCGAGAGCCGCCGCTTTCGTGAACATCACGACGCCGGCCTTGGACGTGCTGTAATGCGACGCTCCGACGCGCGCGGAAAAGCCCGCGGCGGAAGCGAGATTGACGATGGCGCCGCTGCCGCTCTGGCCACGCAGGCGCGCGAACACCTGCGTGCACAAAAACGTCCCACGCAGGTTGACCGCCATGACCTGATCCCATGCCTCAACCGGCATGTCGAGCAGCGCATGATCGGGATAGATGCCGGCGTTGTTGACCAGCGCGGTCGGCACGCCGAGATCGGACGCAACGGCCGCGAAGGTCTTGACCACATCCTCGGCGGACGAGACGTCGAGCGCGTAAGCGCACGCCGTCTTGCCCTTCCCGTCCAGCGCTTTGGCGACTTCAGCCGCCGCCGCGCCGTCGCGATCGACCACGGCGACGGAATATCCGTCGCCGTGCAGCCGCTCCGCCGTTGCCTTGCCAAGGCTGCGGCCAGCTCCGGTAACAACCGCAATCCGACTTTCCGTTTTTGTCATTCGTTGATCACCTTAAGGAGAGCTGATTTCGCGATTCCAGCGTTGCGTCCACTGCGGACGCACCGTCGTGACGTAATTCCAATCCGCCATCTTGAGCTTTTCGAGCACGCCTTCGCCCACCGGCAGCTTCGCCGCGACGTCCGCCGGAAGCTTCACTTCCTTGTTCACCGGCGCAAGATAGGTGTAACGGGCGTTCGCAGCCTGCGCCTCGGCGCTGAGCGCGAAATCGACGTATTTCTGCGCGGCTTCCAGGTTCTTGGTTCCCTTGGCGATGCCGATCGTCGAATCGATGATGTAGGCGCTCTCCTTGGGGATCGTCCAGGCGAGCGGCGCGCCGCCGTCGATCGCCGCCTGCGCACGATCGCTGGTCCAGCTCGCCATCACCACGTCGCCCTGCGTGAAGAGTTGGGCGAGCTGCGCGTGCTGCGTATAGAACGTGAGGATATTCGGCTTGAGCTTCTTCATCAGTTCGAAACCGGGATCGATGTTCTTCACGCTGCCACCGGCCATGTCGGCCGCGGTGAGCAGCAGGAAGATGCCGTGAGACGTCGTGATGTCGGGGCTCGCGATCTTGCCCTTATACTTGGGATCCCACATCGCCATCCATGAGTCCGGCTTCTGCTTGACGATGTCCTTGTTGTACGTAAGCGCCTGCGCGACATACATGAACTTGGTGTAGGGATCGTCCTTGATCCGGAACTGCGGGTAAAGCTTGTTCATGTTCGGGATCTTGGCCGCATCGAGCGGCAGATAGAGACCTTCGGCATTCGCCTGCGCGGCGCCGACCTCGTCCATCATGATGACGTCGATCTTCACGTCGTCTTTCTGCGCGCGCATCATCGCGACGGTCTGCATCGTGAGGCCGGTCGCGATCTTGACCTTGATGCCCGGATTGGCCTTCTCGAACGGTTCGATAACGCTTTTCTTCCAACCTTCCTCGAACGAACCGCCATAGACGATGACGGTCAACTCGGTTTGCGCGAGCGCTGTGCCCGCGCTGAGCGCGAAAGCAAAACCGGCGGCAAGAGCGGTGAAACATCGTTTCGATGACATTCTGTTCTCCTCTGCTTCTCTGTTCCCCGACAGACTCAAAATGACTTAAGGCAGTAGCCGCGCATCCGTGCGCGACCACAGCAGACCGATCTGACCGCCCACCTCATGGTTGTTTCGATCCGATCGGTTTTGCTTCTGCACGACCAGCGCGTCGCCGGACGCGAGCGCCACGGCGTATTCGACGGTGCTGCCGAGCTTGGTCATCCGCGTGATCGTCGCGGGGACGCTTTCCGGCGTTCCCGGCGCGACCATGTCGATCTTCTCCGGCCGCAGCGACAGGACGATCTCATCGGCGCTCGCCTGCGCACCGTCAGGCAAGGGAAGCTCGAGCCCGCGCGTCGAACGAAACCGGCCGTCGGCGACACGGCCGGGAATGAGGTTCGCGGTGCCGATGAAGTCGGCGACAAAGCGGGTCCGCGGCGCATCATAAATTTCGTCCGGCGTTCCGGCCTGCTCGATGCGCCCCACATTCATCACCACGATGCGGTCGGCGATGGTCATCGCCTCCTCCTGGTCGTGGGTGACGAAAAGCGAGGTGATGCCGACTTCCTTTTGCAGGCTGCGAATCTCATGGCGCATCTGCACGCGCAGCTTCGCATCGAGGTTCGACAACGGCTCGTCGAACAGCAGAAGCTTCGGCCGCAACGCAAGGACGCGTGCCAATGCCACGCGCTGCTGCTGCCCGCCGGAGAGTTCGCGCGGATAGCGTTCCTCGTAGCCCGACAGGCCGACGAGCTTCAAAGCGTCGGCAATGCGTGGCGGTACTTCGGACGCATTGACGTGTCGCGCCTTCAGGCCGAAGGCGACGTTGCCGCGAACGGTCATGTGCGGAAACAGCGCGTAGCTCTGAAACACCATGCCCATGTCGCGGCGGTTCGGCGGCAGGTCGGTGATATCGGCCCCGCCGACGCGAATGGTTCCGGCCGTCGGCGCGACGAAACCCGCCACCATCCGCAAGGTCGTCGTCTTTCCGCATCCGGAGGGCCCAAGAAACGCAACCATCTCCCCATCGCGGACGTCGAGACTGAGGTTCTCGACGGCGACATTGGCGCCGTAGGTCTTGCGGAGGCCTTGAAGCTGAAGGTCGCTCATCGTCCCGTTATTTGTGCCGGATGGAAAGGAAGCGCGCGTAGACGGGAACGCCGATCGCCACCCATGCGACAATCAGCACGGTCGCGATGGCCGAAATCGTCGGCGCGCTCGAGTATTCGACGAAAGTGTAAATGCGGATCGGCAGCGTCTGCATGCCCGGACCCGCGAGAAAGAGCGTGATCACCAACTCGTCGAACGAGAGGATGAACGCAAAGATCGCGCCCGCGAGAACGCCCGGCCGGATCAACGGCAAGGTCACGAGAAAGAATGTGCGCCACCAGCCGGCACCGAGATTGCGCGCCGCCTCCTCGACCGAGGAATCGAACTCGGCCAACCCCGCCAGGACCAGGCGGATGACGAAGGGGGTGGTGACAACGCTATGCGCGATGACGAGGCCGATGAACGTCCCCGAGAGGCCGACGCGGCTATAGAATACCAGCAACGCTAAGCCGAGCACGATCGTCGGGAACAGGATCGGCGACAGCATGAACATCGTCACCGCCTGCTGCCCGCGTCCGCGCCAACGGGCAAGCGCGAGCGCGCTCAAGGTGCCGAGCGTGGTCGAGAGCAGGGTGCTGACGGTTGCGAGAATGGCGCTGCGCTGCATCGCGTCGGTGAAGTCGGCGCTGGAGAGAAACTGGTGAAACCACTTGAAGGTGAAGCCGACCGGGGGAAAGACCGGATAGTTCGTGGTCGTGAAGGCGGTGGCGACGACGACGATCATCGGCGCGAGCAGGAAAAGGCCGATCAGCAGGTTGGCGGCCGCGAGGATCATCGGGCGCCCCGCGTCGCGCGCCCGGCGATCGCCAGCGCAAGGCCGAGGATCAGCAACAACACCGCCAGCAGAACGAACGAAATGGCGCCGCCGAACGGCCAGTTCAGCAGCGCGATTCCCTGTTGATAGATCAGCGTCGCCATCACGGGAATGCGCGGGCCGCCGATCAAGGCCGGTGTCACGAAAGCGGAAATCGCAAGCGTGAAGACGAGGATCGACCCGGAAACGATGCCGGGCAACGTCAGCGGCAACGTCACCTGAAAAAAGATGCGCGACGCGCCGGCGCCGAGGTTGCGCGCCGCGTCATAGAGCTGACGGTCGATATTCAGAAGCGCGGCGTCGAGCGCCAGGATCATGAACGGCAACAGAACCTGCACCAGCGCGATGACGATGCCGGTCATGCGGTACATCATCGGGATCGGCATTTCGATCACTCCGATGTTCATCAAGGTTTTGTTGATGAAGCCGTTGTTGGAGAGAAGGATCATCCAACCGAAGGTGCGCACGACCGCGCTGGTCAACAGCGGCGCGAGGACGACGAAATACAATACCGCCCGCTTCCAGCCGCGCAGGCGGGATAGCGCATAGGCGAAGGGAAAGCCGAGCAGCAGGCACCACAGCGTCACATAGAGCGACATCAGCAGCGATCGCGCCAGGATATCGAGGAAGAACCTGTCGGTGAGGAAGGCCTTGTAGTGGGTCAGTTCCCACGTCGGCAGGATGCCGCGGCCGCCGGCCTCGTAGCCGTGCAGGCTCATGATGGCGAGCATGACGAGCGCGCCAGCCATAAACAAAAGCAGCCAGACCAGGTTCGGCGCTGCCAGCAGCAGCGGCGACCAATCCCGGCGCTCCGGCCGCTCAGTCACAGCCAATTCAGACGTCGCTTGGCTCATCCAGGTTCGGCCTTCTCAACGAATCTCACTTGCGGCCGGTACCGCCACGAAACGCGTCAATTCACGTACTGGCCGCCATCGACGTCGATGACCTCGCCGGTGATGAAATTGGGCGACACCGTCGCCAGGAACGCGACGACCTCCGCGATGTCCTCCGGTGTCCCGATGCGGCCGAGCGGAATGGATTTCAGCACCTCTTCCTGACGCGCGTCGAACAGCTTGCTGGTCAGCGCCGTACGCACGGCGCCCGGGCAGATCGCATTGACGGTGATGTGCGGCGCCAGTTCCTTGCAGAGCGCGCGCGTCAAGCCGAGGACACCCGCTTTCGCGGTCACGTAGGCGAAGCGGCTTACCGCGTTGAGATTGGCGCCCATATGCGCGCTGACCGACGAGATATTGACGATGCGGCCGCTTTTGCGCTCGAGCATCGCCGGCGCAACCGCCTTGCACCAATTGAAAACGCCCTTGAGATTGATGGCGATGGTCTCGTCGTATTCCTGCTCGGAAATCTCAACGAGTGTTTTCGGCTGAGACACGCCGGCGTTGTTGACGAGCACATCGACGCGGCCGAAACGCTTCAGCACCGCTTGCCCGTTCGCCATAACGCCCTGGAAATCGGCGACGCTGCCCTCCAAGGACAGAACCTCACGGCCGAGGGCTCGAATTTCCTTTTCCGTCGACGCCAATTCGTCATGCAGCCGGTCAGCGAGGGCGAGCGAAAACCCGCGCTTCGCCAAGGCGATGGCCGACGCACGGCCGATCCCTCGCGCAGCGCCGGTGACGACGGCGACGGGCGTTTCAGAGGGCATGGGAGGCCGCCCGATAAGAACGGACCCGCGCCGCGCGCGAAGCGCGGCCGCGCCCGCCTCGCCTCAGGTCAAAGCAATGCCGCACGTGAACAAGAGCGTGATCCATCATTCCCCTCAATATCCCTCATGCTGTGGCAACATCGAAAGCAAGTCAACGAAATCGTTCACAATTGCGAATGCCGGTCATGGATTTGATCGCCCCGGGACATAACTCGGAACCGGAGCTGCCGTCATGCCAATATCGTGCGTGCGACAAAGAGCGTGGACCATCCCGTCCCGTCGACTTCCACCGCGGCTCAGCAATCGCGGAATGTCGCCGCGATACGGTCATGATCGAAGCCGGCGGCGAGGCAGAGGCTGAGAAGGATCCGCGCTTTCTGCGGGCTTAGGTCCTCGCCCGGGATGACGCCGCTCTCGGCGAGAGCGCGACGGCGCGCGACGCGCCCGGCAGCACGGCTCGCCTGAACCACAACAACGCCCGCGGCCCGCGCGACCTTCAAGCAGTCGCGCTCCGCCGGCGTCGGAATCCCCGGCGCGAAGCCGGCGGAGACAATGCCGCGCGCCCCGGCTTTCACCGCCGCGTCGATCATCACCCCGTCGGCGCCTGCGTAGGAATAGACGATGTCGACACGCGGCCAGGCATCGATCGTTTGCCGCGCGATCGCGTTCGAGAAAACGCCGCCGGCGCTCGCCGACGTTCTGCGGAAGAACACGCCGTCGCCGTCGACGCAGCCGATGGGCCCGAGGCCGGGCGCCTGGAAGGTCTGCAAGCGGAACGTCGACGTCTTGACGACATCGCGTGCGGGAAAAATCTCGTCGTTGAGGACGACCATCACGCCCCTGTCTCGGCTTGCCGGATCGGCCGCGACGCGCAGGGACGAAACCAGATTCATCCCCGCGTCGGAGCTCACGGCGCTCGGCGGGCGTTGCGCGCCCGTCAGCACGATCGGAATCGCGCTCGCCCAGACGAGATGCAGGAAGAACGCCGTCTCCTCGAGCGTACCGGTGCCGTGGAGGACGACGACGCCCTGCGCGCCCTCTCGCACGAGCCGCTCGATCGTCGCGCGCAACGCGAGCCATTCGGCCGGACCGATCGCGGAGCTGCTCACGGCGCTGAAGTCAACGCCCTGAACATCCGCGATCCGCGCCGCTTCCGGCACGCGCGCCAGCAGGGCCGCAACGGGCACCTTCTTGCCCTGCTCGGGATAATCGACGACGTCGAGCGTATCGGCGCTGACGGAGCCGATCGTGCCGCCGCACGCAATGACGGCGATTTTGGGTAGAGATTTCGCCGCTGTCTCGGTCATGGATCGCACCCGCTCTCAACGCTGATGCGGATGCGTCTCGTACCAGTGCCGGGCGATGTCAAGGCGGCGACACACCCAGACATCGCGATGCTTGGCCACGTGATCGAGGAAGCGCGCCAAGCCGGCCGCGCGGCCGGGATGGCCCGTCAGGCGCAAGTGCAAGCCGACCGACATCATCTTCGGTTGCGTCGCGCCTTCGCCGTAGAGGACGTCGAAGGTGTCGCGCAGATACGCGAAAAAATCATCGCCCGTCGCCATCGCGCCGCGGCTCAGTTTTCCGTCGTTGGTCGCAAGGCTGTAGGGAATGACGAGATGCGATTTGCCGCCGACATCGACCCAGTAGGGAAGCTCGTCGTTATAGGCGTCGGAGTCGTAGAGGAAGCCGCCATGCTCGACCAGCAGGCGGCGCGTGTGGATCGTCGGCGCGTAGCGGCAGTACCAGCCGGCGGGGCGCTCCCCCATGTGCTTGGCGAGAGAGACCACGGCGGCGCCAATCTCCGCCGCCTCCTCCAGCTCCGACAAGGTCTGATGGCGCACCCAGCGGCGGCCGTGGCTGCACACGTCGTAGCCCGCCTCGCGGACTGCTTGCACCACCGCCGGGTTGCGGTCGAAGGCGACGGCGCAGGCGAACACCGTCGCCGCCATCTCCCGCTCGCGCAGCATCCGCAGCACACGCCAGATACCGACGCGACTTCCATATTCGAACATCGATTCCGCGCCGAGATCGCGACCGGAGAACGAGCCCGAACCGCCCTCGGTCAGGCCGGACTCGGTTGCTGCGTCCCCATCCGGGATCGAGGGCTCCGAGCCCTCCTCGTAGTTGAGTACGATGTTGAGCGCGAGACGCGCCCCGCCCGGCCAGCGCGGATCGGGAGGAACAGGACCATAGCCGACGAAGTCGCGTGAAGGACCGCTCATTGCACACTCGCTATCGGAAGCGCCGTATCGATCGGAATCGCCGGCGCGATCTCGGCGACGATGAAATCGTCGGGCCGATCGGTAAGTCCCATAAGAACCAGCACATCGTTCGCCCGATCAAGGGCGGTGAATGCGAAATGCCAGATATTGGGACGGTAGATCACACCCTGCCCCGGCTGCGTCACGAACGCCTTGAGGCTGGCGATGTCCGGCTCGCCCCGAGCGTTCGGCATCGCCACAACCGCGAGACAACGGCCGGGAAGAAGCGGAACGAATGTCTGCGGAGAATGCGGGTGGCGCTCCATCTTGTCGACCGTGACGGCGCCTTGCGGATGCCGGCCGATGCGGTTGATCCACATCATCGGTTTCGCCGACGGCTCGGTATAAGCGTAGGCGCCCGGAACATCGTAACGCTTCTCGCTTCCAAGATGCTGCACGAGCTCGCCGTAAGGCGCGAAGGCGCGCGCCGTCAAAGGCTGCGGGCTGACCGAGAGCCCGCGTAAATCGTTATGCGAACCCATCAGAACAGCTTTCCCGGAAGCCAGAGCGCGAGGCCAGGAAAGTAGATGAGGATTGCCACGAAAATCAGCATCGCAACGACGAAGGGCACGACGCCGATAAACACGTCGTTGATGTTGCCTTTCGTGATCCGGATGTTCTGCACGACGTAAAGGTTGAGGCCAACCGGCGGCGTGATGAGCGCGAGCTCCATCATCAGCGTCATAAAGATCCCGAACCAAAGCGAATCGAATCCGAGGCTGACGACAAGCGGAACGACGATGCCGACCGTCGTCACCATCATCGCGATCGCTTCCAGGAAGCAACCGAGGATCAGATAGAAGAGGACGAGCACCCAGATCGTCACCATCGGCGACCAGTGCAGATCGCGGATGTAGGTCGAGATCTGTTGCGGCAGCCCGCTCAGGCTGAGTGCAAAATTCAACGCGAAGGCGGCAGTGATAACAAGAATGACCATCGCCGTCGTGCGTACGGAGGAGAGGAACGCCTCGTGCAGCATGCGTACCGACAGCGTGCCGTTTGCCGCCGCAATGGCCAGCGCACCGACGATGCCGATCGCAGCCGCTTCGGTCGGCGTCGCCCAGCCGAGATAGATGCTCCCCATGACGAGCAGGAAAATGAAGAGAACCGGCAAGACATTGATCAGGAGACGGAGACGCGCGACCAGCGCCGGCGTCGGCTCCTTGCGTTCGCTCGCGCCGCCGCGCCAGATCGACATCACGACGATCATTAGCGACATCGTCAGCGCCAGCAGGATGCCCGGGATGATGCCGGCGGCGAAAAGCTTGCCGACCGAGACATTGGTCAGCGCACCGTAGACGATCATATTGATGCTCGGCGGGATCAGAATGCCCAGCGTGCCGCCCGCCGCAATCGAGCCCAGCACCATGCGATCGTTGTAACCAAGGGTCTTCAGGGTCGGCTGCGCCACCGTCCCGATCGTCGCCGCGGTCGCGACACTCGATCCCGAGGTCGCGGCAAACAGCGCGCAGGTGAGGATGTTCGTGTGAAGCAGTCCGCCGGGAAGCCAGTTCATCCACACGGCAAGCGCGCGGTACATCCGGTCGGCAACGCCGCTGCGCGTCAATAGCTCGCCCAACAAGATGAACAGCGGAATCGCCACCAGCAGGAACTCGTTCATCGTGTTCCAGGTGATGTTCCCAACCATCGACGGCAGAACGCCCATGGTGAGCGCATCGCTGACATAGGCGGTCAGGAAAATCGCGCTCGCGACATGCAGGCCGGCAAAAAGGAAAAACAGGAGGCCGGCAAAGAAAAGGATGCCCAACATCATGAGTGAGCACCCTTTTCATCTTTGGCCGACAATCCCATGCGGAAGCGGGCGGCCTGCAATTCCTGTTCGACCTCCTGATCGATTTCCGGCACGCCGAGACGCTCACCAATGCCGAGCCAATCGCGCCGCATAATCGCGACAAGCGCATAGAGCATCTGAAATGCCAAAACGGCGCAAAACCAAAACAGCGCGGCAGCCCAGATGCCTTGCGGCACGACAAGCGGCGTGCGCAACGGACTCGTGGCCAACGCCCCCATGCCGAAAGACGTCATCGCCACATTCAGAGAGCGGAAAGCGATCGTCCACGCCATGAAACTGAGCGCGGCCAAGGCAATGACGTCGAATATCGCGCGTAGCGGCAAGGGAAGAAGCCGTGTCACCACGTCGATCCGCACATGCGCCCGGTCGAAAGCGGCTTGCGCGAACCCAATCGTCGCGACGACGGCTAAACAATAGCCGCCGTACTCGTCAACGCCCTGAAACGAGATGCTGAAGAACTTCCGCAGCACGACGTTGACGACGATCCAGATTGCTAGCGCGAGGAGAGCCCAACCCGCCGCCAGAGACAGACCAAGGCTGACGGCTTTGAGGCGATGCTCAAGACGTTCCATGGGCGATTTCCGAGGTGTTGGCGAACGCGGCGGACGCCGGCTTTACATCTTGACGCCGAGAAGCTTGCCGACGGTGTTCGCCCAATCCTCCTTGCACGTCGGCGCGACCTTCGTGCAATCGCTGAGCCAAAGCGGGATGACGTTCTCGGCCAGAATCTTCTTGATCCGTGCGCGATCGGCGTCCGTCGTCTCGACGAGGGTCATCTTGCCTTTCTTGCCGGCGCAAGGATCCTTGCCGGTATTGCAGTTGATGCCGTCCGTGTGCGTCTCGACCGCCATCTTCCAGAGCCGCGCCTCAAGCTCCTGCATGCTCTTGGCCAAGGCATCGCGCTGCGGCTGCGTGAGCTTGTCCCAAAAGTCCTTCCGGGCGACGTGCAGCACCACGCCGGCGCCGCCGACGGGCGTCACGTCCAGTGACTTGGTGGTCTCGAACCAGTCGTTGCTGTTGCCGTACTGGCTGCCGGTAATCGCGCAATCGACGATGCCCTGCATCAGGCCCTGATAGACCTCCGGTCCCGCAAGGGTCACGGTGGCGCCGCCAAGCTGCTTCACCATCTCGGCCATAAGGCTGCCGCTGACGCGCACCTTCTGGCCGCGAAGATCTTCGAGTCCCTTCATGTCGTGCTTGCAGTAGAGAATCTGGAATGGATACGGCCATGCCGCGAGGAGTTTGCCTTTGAAGCGCGTCTCGAGATCGCGCTCGAGGATCGGGCGATAGGCATCCACAACCTTGTGCAGCTCATCGAAGTCGAAGGCGAGGCCCGGCAGATCGACGCCCATGAGGACGGGCGCTTCGCCGCCGACAAACGAAATCTGAAACGAGACGACATCGAAAGCGCCGCTTTGCAGCGTGCGCAGGGATTCGAAGCCCTTCAGGCCGATTTCGTCGATGGTGCGAAACTGCGCCGCGAGCTTGCCGCCGGTGCTCGATTCCAGATTCTTCCAGAATGGCCGCTCGACCTCGCTCGACTGCGGCTGGTTGCCATACCATCCGAGCGCCCGGAGCGTGACTTCAGCGGCGTTGGCCGAACCGCCGAACCCGGCCGTCAGCGCCAACGCGACCGCCGCCGATGCAAATGTCTTGATCATCAATGTCCCCTCACGCCAAGCATGGATCAGCTTGCCCGGTGTAAACGATACGAAGGTGCGCGCGTTGGGCGCAATATAATGCAGTATGAAAAATATGCGCCATCATATAATATTCGCTTATGCTCAACCTTCGGCAGTTGGAAATCTTCCGCGCGGTGATGAGCCACCAAAGCACGGTCGGCGCCGCCCGTGATCTGCTGGTCTCGCAGCCGGCCGTCAGCAACGCGATCCGGCATCTCGAGGATCAGCTCGGCTTCGCGCTTTTCGACCGCACCGGAAACCGCCTGGTGCCGCGGGAGGAGGCACGCGTCCTCTATCGCGAGTCGGAAGCGATCTTCCTGCTGTCGCGTGCGCTCAATCAGACGGTCGGCGACCTCAAGGACAACCGGCGCGGCCGCGTGCGCGTCGTCGCCACGCCGCAGCTCGGCCACACCGTGGTGCCGGCGGCCGTCGAGGAATTCCTGCGTAAACGGCCCAAGGTGAAGGTCGTCATCGACATTGCTCAGTCCTACAACGTGGTGGAAAGCGTCGAGGTCGCGGCCGCCGATTTCGGCCTCGCCATCGCGCTCGAGAAGGAGTTGTCGCAAACCTTCGAGATGGTGCCGCTCGCGACGCTGCCCTTGGTCTGCGTCGTGCCGGCGCGGCATCCGCTCGCGAAGGCAAAGGTGATCCGGCCGAAAGACCTGCGGCATCAACCCCTGATCGGCCTCGAAATGGGCAGCCGGCTGGGGCCGCTCATCCGGGACGCCTTTCGCGCCGAGGCGGTCGCCTATGCATCGACCGTTGAAGTGCGCTTTTCGGAAACGGCCTTCCGCCTGGTCGAAGCCGGCGCCGGCGTTACGGTCGTCGACGGCTTCACCGCCCGGCAGGCGGCCGTCCACGGCGCGAAATGCGCCGTGATCCCTTTCAAGCCGACGTCGGCGGTGTCGGGCTGGGCGTTGCATCCCAAGTCCCGCCCGCTCTCGCGGATCGCCGCCGCGCTGTTGAAGACGATCCAATCTCACGCCGCCGCATTCAAGGGCGCGTGACGATCTCCCCGCGAAACGCGATCTCAGGCCTTGCGCGCCCGCACGAGCCCTTCCCGTACGGCGGCGATCGTCGCCTCGACATCGGCCTCGTTGTTGTACGCATGCAGCCCCATGCGGAGCTGACCACGGCGAATCGTATGCGCCACCTTGTTTTGCGTCAGGTGCTTCGACAGCGGCTCGATCACCGGATCGCTCGAAAAACCATGCCCGCCGGCGTCGAGTTGTCCGAGGGTGATGATATGGGACTGCTGCGGGCCGCTGCCCGGCACCGCCGGCTCAATCCCCGCGTCGGTGAGGCCGGCATGCAGCATGGAGGCAAGCGAGAGCACATGTTTCTCGATGGCCTGGCTGCCCAGGTCCAGCAACAGGCCGATCGAGGCATCCGTGGCGTAGGCGCCGGCGAGATTGAAGCTGCCGACTTCGAAACGGCGGCTATCGGGCTGATAGACGTAATCGAAGCCGCCCATCGTCGAATGGTCGTCGGTCTGCTGCACGACCGCGGGGCGCGACAGATAAGCCGGCGACAGACGATCGATCCATTGCGGCGAGACATAAAGAAAGCCGAACGCGTAAAGGCCGAGAAGTCCTTTTGACGTGGACGTGGCGAAAGCGTCGATCGGCTCCGCCGACAGGTCGTGATGAAGGATGCCGGCGGTCTGCACGCCGTCGACCAGGAACAGCGCATCACGCTTGCGGGATGCTTCGCCGAGACGCTGCAGATCGGTCCGATGGCCCGGCGCAAACGTCGCCGACGCCGCGGTGACGACGCGCGTGCGCGCGTCCATCGCCGCAATCATGCCGTCGATGTCGATCGCGCCGTTCGCAAGCGGCTGCACGACGCGCACCTCGATGCCGCGCTCGCGCTGGCGGAGCCACGGATACACGTTGTTCGGGTGTTCGGAGTCCGACGTCAGGACGACGTTGTCGCCCTCCTTCCACGGCATCGCCCAGGCAATGCTGTTCGTTCCATCGGAGACGTTGCGTGTCGCGGCGACGGTCCCCGGCGCGACGTTCATGAACTGCGCGAATTTTTCCCGCGCCGAGACGACGCGGACCTCATGCTGCGTGCGATTCGCCGAGGCCAAGGCCAGATGATCGAGGAAAGCGTCGATCGCGGCGCGGACGTCGTCGTGCAGGATCATCTTGTCGCAGATCGACATGTAGGTCTGCGAGCGTACGGCCGGAAAGCCGGCCCGAAACCGCTCGAAGGGGGACGCCGTCTTGGTCGCGCGGGTTTCAGCCTGGAGAGACATCGTTTTTCTTTCTGTCGTCGGTGAGTGTGAGGGGTGGGCCGACCGAGCCGCCGGTCGGCGCGTTCAGTGGAGAATCTGACTGAGGAAGAGCCGGGTGCGTTCGCTGGCCGGATTTTCGAAGAATTGTTGCGGCGGCGCCGCCTCGACCACCTCGCCCGCATCCATGAAGACGACGAGATCGGCGACCTTGCGCGCGAAGCCCATTTCGTGCGTGACGCAGATCATGGTCATGCCGGCTTCGGCAAGCTCGGTCATCACGTCGAGCACCTCATGGATCATTTCCGGGTCGAGTGCGGACGTCGGTTCGTCGAAGAGCATCACCTGCGGGCGCAGCATCAGCGCGCGGGCGATGGCGACGCGCTGCTGCTGTCCGCCGGACAACTGGCCGGGAAATTTACGTGCCTGATCGGGGATGCGGACGCGGCGGAGCAACTCTTCCGCCCGCTGCTCAGCCTCTTGCTGCGGCACGCCCTGCGCGAGCGTCGGCCCCAGCGTGAGATTGTCCATCACCGACAGGTGCGGGAAGAGATTGAAACTTTGAAACACCATCCCGACCTTGCGGCGAACGGCGTCGATGCGACGGATGTCCCCCGTCAATTCGACATTGTCGACGACGATATCGCCTTCCTGGTGCTCCTCCAGGCGATTGATGCAGCGGATCACGGTCGACTTGCCGGAACCGGACGGGCCGCAGATGACGACTTTCTCACCGCGCCCGACGGTGAGATTGATATCGCGCAAAACGTGGAAATCGTCGAACCATTTGTTGACGCCACGCAGCTCGACAATCGGTCCTTGCGCTGACGCGCTCGTTTCGACACCCGGCATATCTTAGCGCCCCACGGCAAGATCGCGCTCGACGCGTTCGCTGTATTTCGACATCGCGAAGCAGAGCACGAAATAGAGAATGAAAATGAAGAGATAGGCCTCGATGCTGTAGCGCACCCAGACCGGATCCTGGATCGCGGTCGAGGTCGCGCGCAGGACGTCGAACAGGCCGATGATGCCGACGAAGGTCGTGTTTTTGAAGGCGCGGATGATCTCGTTCATCATCGAGGGCAAAACGATGCGCATGACTTGCGGAAGGATGATGCGCGTCATCTTCTGCCAGTAGTTCAGCCCGACCGTGTCGGCCGCCTCGTACTGTCCGCGCGGGATGGCCTGCAGGCCGCCGCGAATGACCTCGGCGGCGTAAGCCGCGAAGAACAATGTCATGGCGATCTGCGCGCGCAGGAATTTGTCGATGGTCACGCCCTCCGGCATGAACAGCGGGAACATCAGCGATGCCATGAACAGCACCGTGACGAGCGGCAGGCCGCGCACGATCTCGATGAAACCGACGCACAGCGCGCTGATCGCAGGCATCTTGGAGCGACGCCCCAGCGCGAGCAGGATTCCCGCCGGGATGCCGCCGACAACCGTTCCGACGAACATCACGAGAGTCAGCGGCAGCCCGCCCCATTCGTGCGTCCCGATGGGCCGCAGCCCGAATACACCGCCGAGCAGCAGCGCGAACACGGCCGCCGTGGCGACAAGCCACGCGACGCAAAGCCAGTACGACCACAGCCGCCGGATCGTCGATATCGCGGAGAGGCCGAGGACGATGACGATCACCAGGACGCCCCGCCAGTGCTCCTCATACGGGAACGTGCCGAACAGCATCACGCGATACTTTTCCGGCACGATCGCCCAACAGGCGCCGGCAGCCGCGTGGCAATCGGCGGCGTTCTGGGTATACCAGACGGCATTCACGAACGCCCAGCGCACCAGCCTGGGAATGGTGACGAACAAAGCCCACAGCGCCAGGGCGGTCATCAACGCGCTGCCGGCGTTTTGGAAGAAGTTGTGGCGCAGCCAGCGGCTCCAACTGTCCGTGCGCCGCGGCGGCGGGCGCGCCGGCGCGTGTGTCGGCTTGGCGCTCGATATGCAGACGGGAGCCATCGTCAGCGGTCCTTGATCTGCACGAAGTGGTTGTAAAGATTCATCAGCGCCGCGATGACGAAAGAGATCGCAAGATAGATCGACATCATGATGGCGATCGCTTCCACGGTGTGCCCGCTGAGCGTGACGATGGTGTTGTTGACGCTGAACAGTTCCGGGTAGCCGATAGCGACACCGAGAGAACTATTCTTGACCACGCTGACATACTGGCCGGCCGCCGGCGGAATCATGACCCGCAGGGCCTGCGGAAAGATGACACGCCGGTACGTGTCGAACCGACCAAGGCCGATGGTGCGCGCGGCCTCGATCTGACCGCGGCCGATCGATTGGATGCCGGAACGGACGATCTCGGCAATGAAGGCCGCGATGTAGAGCGACAGACCCAGCAGCAACGCGAGGAACTCGGGGGAAAGCGCCACGCCACCCCGGAAATTAAAGCCGCGCAACACCGGAACGGAGAAGCTATAAGATGCCCCTGTGATCACCGAAGCCACCAGCGGCGCGCCGGCAACAAGCGCGAGCTGCCACCCGAAAATGGAATGGCGAACGCCGCTGGCGCGGCGGCGCGCATCAGCCCAACGGCTGACCGCCCAGGCGCCGATACATCCCGCAGCGAATGCCAGTCCGATCGTGAGAAGCGACGCGTCGGTGTCGATCCAGGGCAGCAGCAGCCCGCGATTGCTGAGAAAGGCAACGCCGCCGACGGAGATCGCCTCGCGCGGGCGCGGCAGCGCGGTGATGAGCGTGTACCAGAAGATGAGCTGCACGAGTTGCGGCGTATTGCGGAAAACCTCGACGTAGATCGACGCGAGCCGGCGGATCAGCAGGTTCGACGACAGCCGTCCGACGCCGACCAGAACGCCGATCACGGTCGAGAGAACAACGCTCGCCACCGCGACTTTGAGCGTATTCAAGACGGCAACGGCATAGGCGCGCAGGAACGTGTCGTTCGAACCGAAGGCGATCAGCTTCTCGCCGATGTCGAATCCGCCGATCTGCGTGAGAAAGCCGAACCCTGTCGATATGCCTTGTTTCGAGAGAGCGTCCTGCGCATTGCCAATCAGAAACGCGCCGGTGCCGAGCACGCCGATCACGACGGCCGCCTGATAAACCCAGCCGCGCACGGCGACGTTGTTCCACGCCCCGCTGAGCGAGAGCGGCGGACGTGGCGGCGGCGGGCGCCGCCGAGGCGCGGCAAGCGACTGATCGGTCATGAAGGATACGGCTTTCGCGAACGGCCGGAGTCGGCGCCGCCGCTGGCGGCGCCAAGCGTTAGTTGAACGGCGGCGCGTAGATCAGACCGCCGTTCTTCCATTGGCTGTTGATCCCGCGCTCGAGCTTGAGCGGCGACCCTTTGCCGAGCGTGCGCTCGAACACCTCGCCGTAGTTCCCCACCTGCTTGATGATGCGGTACGCCCATTCGTTGTCGAGGCCGAGCGACTTTCCGAGTTGCCCGGACGTGCCGAGGAGGCGTGCGATATCCGCGTCCTTGGATTTCTTCATCTCGTCGACATTCTTGGAGGTGACGCCGAACTCCTCGGCCGCCATCATCGCGTAGACGCTCCAGTTGACGATATCGCGCCATTGCGCGTCGCCCTGGCGGACGACCGGCGCCATCGGGTCCTTGCCGTAAATCTCCGGCAGGATGACATAATCCTCGGGGTTCGACGCGGCGGTCGCGCGGCCGGAGCTGAGGCCCGAGGTCGATTGTACGTGCACGTCGCAGCGCCCGCTGAAGAACGCGTTGTTGAGCTCCTTACGGTCCTCGATCACCACCGGCGTATACTTCAGGCCGTTGGCGCGGAAGATGTCGGCGACAATCTTTTCCGAGGTCGAGCCGGGCTCGACGCAAACGGTGGCCCCGTCGAGGTCCTTGGCGCTCTTGACGCCGAGATCCTTGCGCACCATCAAGCCCTGTCCGTCGTAGAAAATCGGAGCCGCGAAGTCGAGGCCGAGACTTGAATCGCGGCTGAGCGTCCACGTCACATTGGCGGTGAGCATGTCGACCTCCGACGTCTGCAGCGCCGTGAAACGGGTCTGGCTCGTCACCTTGACGAACTGTGTCTTCTTGGCGTCGCCGAGCGCCGCGGCGGCGACCGCACGGCATGTCTCGGCATCGATCCCCTGCCATTCGCCCTTGGCGTCGAGGCCGGAAAATCCAGGCCGCCCGCCGTTGGCGCCGCAAATGACCTTGTCGCGCTTCTTGACGATCTCCAAGGTCGTATCGGCCCGCGCTTCCACCACCATCAAGCCGAAGGCCGTCAATCCGGCCAACGCCGCCGCCAAAGCAATACGTCGCATCGTGTCACCTATTTTTGAGAACGCGCTTGGTTGAAGTTTTCTTTCGCGCCGAGGCCACGGTCTTCGATACGGGAAGATCGACCGGAGGCACGACGTAGCGGTCGCGCTTGACCAGCATGTCCATGCGAAAGTCGAGACCCTTTTGCAGATGCTCGCGCATCAGCCGCTGCGCCTGATCCGGCTGGCGCGCAACAATGGCAGCGAGAATCTCGCGATGCTCGGCCACCGCGGCCAGAACACGCTCGGGGTTCCGCTGCCGGATGATGCCGAAGGGAATGCGAAAGCGCAGACGAAACGGCCGGTACATCTCCAGCAGGCGCCGGTTTCCGGCGAGCCGCATGATCTCGAAGTGAAACGCCACGCCATGGTCGTGCACTTCGGTGACGTTGAAGGTGTCGGGTTTGCGCAGCGTGGCGTCGAATCGCTTCGCGAAAGGATGAAGATCCTCGACGCGACCGCGCTGCGCGGCGAGAAAGGCGGAAAGGCCCTCGATCGCGAAGCGGATTTCGTACAGGTCCTGCAGATCGATCACGGAGAGCGGGCGCAGCACCGTGCCTCGCGTCGGATGGCTCTCGAGCACCCCCTCGCTCACCAGGCTCTTGATCGCCTCACGGATCGGGGTGCGGCCGAGGGCGAACTTCTCCGCGAGCCCCCGCTCCGAAAGCGCGACGTTCTCGGAGACCGCGCCGCTCAGCACGAATTCCACGAGCTTGTCATAGGCAATTTCACTGTCGCGCTTCTGGGTTTCTGTCATGTCAGTGGTATACCATCAGCATACCACATTGATTGTCAACTGCCCGAAATGCGCGGCATTGCACGTTCGGGCGCATGCATCATGAAGCGGCATCCTTCCGCTCGGCTCCGTCGCGCGAAAGCAAACGGATCACGAACGCGGCCCTCCCGAGACGCGTTCGCGACCAGGCATTGGGCGGCAAAATGCTGCGAGACGCGCCAGCGGCATCGGCACACCTGCGCTCTGCACGCTATGCGCGCGAAGTTTCGTGTTTGCGTTTCCCCGAGAGTGGCGCCGGCGGGGCGATGAACGAGCGCGGTTGACTTGAAACTTTTTTCGCGCCGGAATGCGCGCTATCGCAAGCTCGAGGATACCCAAAATGTCGGAGAAAGACGTCGTCGATGCTGTGTCGGCGGATGCAGTGCGCGCTCATGTCGAACATATCACGACGAACATTCCGTCCCGCCTCGCGGGCTCTGCCAACGGCAAGCGCATGGCCGAATATAGCGCCGCGGCGCTTTCGAAAGCGGGCGTCTCCGCCGAAGTTTTCGAGATGCCCGGACTGGTCAGTTTTCCGCAACAAGCCGAGATGCGGGTTCTCGCGCCCACAGAAATTTCCATTGAGGCCAACACATTGGGGCACAGCGTCCCGACATTGGCCGACGGCCTTGCAGGCGAATTGATCGACGTCGCCTCCGGCGCCTTCAAGGAATACGAAGGCAAGGACGCGACAGGCAAGATCACGCTATCGGAGCTGTCCTACCACCCGGCCCGCCACGAGAAGCAGCGCATCTCCGCCATCATGGGCGCGACCGGATGCGTCATGATGAATTGGGGACATCCTGAAAATACCGCGGTGCCTTTCGGATCTGTGAAGCCGGCTTGGGGCAATCCGACGCCCGAGACCTTCAAGACCGAAATGGCAACGCTGCCATGCATCGGCATCGCGCGGACCGCCGGCTTGAAGCTGCGCGAGATGCTCAAGGCCGGGCCGGTGCGCGTCTGGATGCGCGCCAATGTCGAGAACGGCTGGCGTCCGGTGCAGATCACGATCGGCGAGATCAAAGGCAAGACCGAGGACTTCGTCGTGGTCGGCGGCCATCAGGATTCCTGGCCCGGTCCGCAAGCGACGGACAACGCCGCCGGCAACGCCTGTATCATGGAACTGGCGCGCGTTTTCAATCAGCATCGCGACAAGTTGCGCCGCGGCCTCGTATGCGGGTTCTGGACCGGCCATGAGACCGGCACCATGATCGGCTCTTCCTGGTACGTCGATCGCAACTGGGACCGGTTGCGCGAGCACGCCGTCGCCTACCTGCAGATCGACCAGCCGGCTTGCGCCGGCACGACGCGATGGAGCGCCGGCTCCAACGTCGAACTCAAGCGCTTTCATCAGGCCGTGGAAAAACGCATCCTTGGCGAGCGGCCGGCGATATGGCGCCGCGCCGCCAAGAACGGCGACGCTTCCTTCTTCGGCCTCGGTGTCCCGATGATCGCGGCGCAAGGCGCCTATACCGAGGACGAACTCAAGAAAACCGCGCTGGCGAACCTCGGCTGGTGGCACCACTCGATCGAGAACACGATCGACAAGCTCGACTTCAAGTTCATGGCCGACCATCTGCGCGTTTATGCCGCTTACTTGTGGGAACTTTGCACGGCGATTGTGCTTCCGTTCGAATATGGCAACGTCGCGGACCAGTTCATCGAGCGCCTCGACCAATTGGCGCCGGGCGCCGAATCGACGGGCCTCGCCGGCGCCGCCGAGCGGGCCCGCGCCTTCAAAGAAGCCGCGACGCGACTCGACAAGGCGAGCGAGGAATGGCGCGCGCGCTACGCCAAGGGCGAGAAGAACGAAGCGGCCGCGGAGCACCTCAACGCCTGCATGAAGAAGCTCTCGCGCATGCTGGTGCCGCTGGCGAGCACGGCCAAGGGCACCTATGGGCACGACGCCTACGGCTATACGCCGCAAGGCACGATGATTCCGTCGCTGTATGATGCGCAGGAATTCGCGCGGCTGAAGGACGGCGAGGCGCGGTGGATGCTGGAGACGCAGCTCGTGCGCGCGCGCAATCGCGTCGCCGATGCCCTGGACGACAGCCGCCGCCTCATCGATGATACGCTTGCCGGACTGGCGTAAGGGACACTGGGCACACAAACGCCGATGCGCATCCTCTACCAACTCACCAGTCCGATGGACAAAACCATCGGGCCGCAAGAGGTGGAGCGCCGGCGCGCCGTGCTGCAAAGCTACGCGGCGCAAGGAACGACCGTCGCGGTCGAGCCGACCGCGCGGGGGCCCGCGGCCATCGAGAGCGCGTATGACGCCGCGATCGTGGTGCCCGAACTGCTGCGCCTCGCGCCCGACGCGGAAGCACGCGGCTTCGACGCCGTCATCATCGGGTGCTTCAGCGATCCGGGCATCGAAGCGCTGCGCGAAACCCGCAAGATGGCGGTCATCGGCCCCGGCGCCGCTTCCTTTCACCTCGCCGCGCAGCTCGGCACGCGCCTGACATTGCTGACGCCCGCGGGGCGCGGCCTGGGCCGCGTCGCGGCGCGGCTGCGCTCGCTTGCGCTCGATCCGCTGCTGGCCTCCGTGCGCGGCATCGGCCTTTCGGTCATGGACCTCGCGCAACAGAAGCCGGGCGCCTTGGACAAGGCCGCCAACGCCGCCCGCACCGCGGTGGCGGAAGATCGGGCCGATGTCCTCGTGCTCGGCTGCATGAGCATGGCGTTCCTGCCGGGCATCTGCGAGGATTTGAGCGAGCGCGTCGGAGTGCCGGTGGTGAACCCCGTCCTCGCGGCGCTGAAAACAGCGGAGACTCTGGTCGGCATGAAGCTTGCACAAAGCAAGGCCGCCTATCCGCAACCCAAGGAACAAGTCGTCATCTAGCGAGCAATCAATACGCTGGCCGCAATGGCCGCATCGGAGGGAAGCGCAATGTCGTTCTGGAGCAAACTGACGGGCGCCGTCGCGATCGTCGCCGTCGCCTCACTGATACCGCAAGCACGGATACCGCTTGCACACGCCGCGCAGCCGGGCACGTTGGTCACCGGGGACAATCTGCCGGCAAACCTCGACCCGCATCAGATCTTCGACGTTCCGATGCAGCTCTACAGCCTCAACGAATACGACAACCTCTATCGTTACGAGGGGAACCCGCCGGAACTGAAGCCATGGCTTGCGGAGTCCTATACGGTCTCGCCGGACGGGCTGACCTATGAGTTCAAGCTGCGGCACGGCGCCAAGTTCCACGACGGCAGCGAGATCACCGCCGACGACGTGGTCTACAGCTTCAAGCGCGTGCTCGCGCTCGGCAAGGGGCCGTCAGGCGCGTTCAAGCCGGTGCTCAAGCCCGACAACGTGACCGCGCCGGATAAATACACGGTCAAATTCGTTCTCGACCATGCCTACGCCCCGTTCCTCTCGGCTGTTCCGATTGTGATGGTGGTCAATCAGAAAATCCTGAAGGAGCACGATAAGAACAACGACTGGGGCGCCGCCTGGCTCGGCTCGAACGGCGCGGGATCGGGAGCCTACATCCTCGACGCGTCGACCTATCGGCCGCTCGAACGGGTCGATCTGAAGCAGAACCCCGCGCATTTCAAAGGCTGGAGCGACAATCCGCAAGCGCCGAAGGAAGTGCAGATCATCCCGACGCGCGAAACGTCGACGCGCGTTCTCGCCCTGCTGAAGGGCTCCGTCGATATGACGGACAGCTATCTGCCGACCGATCAAGTCGAGCGCATTCAGAAGGCCAAGGGCGTGCATATCGAGAAGCACACCTCGATGCGCGTGTTCGTGCTGCGCATGAACAACTCCAAGCCGCCGCTCGACAACATCAACATGCGCAAATGCCTCGCGCACGCCTTCAACTATGACGGCTTCATCACGGAGATTCTCAAAGGTTATGCGGTGCGCAATCCCGCACCGATGCCGAATATCCTCTGGGGTTATCCGAAGGACGTGAAAGGCTACGACTACGACCTGAAGAAAGCCAAGGCCTTCTGCGACAAGGCGAAGGCGGAAGGCGCGCCGACCACCCGACCGATCGAAATCCACATCCAGTCACAGCTCGAACAAACGAACCAGGCCGCGCAACTGCTGCAAAGCGATCTCTCGCAGATCGGCATCAACCTGAAGATCGTCAGCGACACCTGGGCCAACATCACGACCAACACGGCGAAGGCTGACACCACGCCCGACATGTGGGTGCACTGGGTGTCGACCTACTTCGTCGACCCCGAGAACTGGGTCGGCCAAATGTACGACAGCCAGTTTCATGGAACCTGGAAGGCATCCTCCTGGTACAAGAATCCGAAGGTCGACGAGCTGCTGAGAAAGGCCCGCTCGGTGACGGACCAGAAGGAGCGCCAGCCGCTCTACGAGGAGGCGACACGATTGATCGTCGCCGACAGCCCCGACATCTGGGTCTACAACACCGTCGAATTGCGGGGCGTGACCGACCGAGTGAAGGGCTTCCGCTTCTCGCCGGTCGGCTCCGGCGGCGAGATGCGCTGGATCCAGCTCGCCAATTGAGCGGACGGCGGCGGCGGCCCTCGACGTCGCCGCCGCCTTTCTTGAATCTTGCGCGTTGCGGCCCGCCTGCGGGCCGCATTCATTGAAAGTTCGATCGGCAGCGGGTTTAGGAATCGCCAGGCATGCTTCGTTTCATTCTCCGCCGTGTACTACTTGCGATTCCCTCGCTGTTCGGCCTGCTCGTCCTGACGTTTTTCCTGGTGCGCGTGGTGCCTGCCGATCCGGCGACTGCGCTGGCGGGCGAGAACGCGACGCCGGCCCAGATTGCCGCCATTCGCCACGAATATGGGTTCGACCAGCCGCTCTATAAGCAATTCGTCGTCTATCTCGGGCAGGTCGCGCGCTTCGATTTCGGCGAGAGCGCCTATTCGCGCCGCCCCGTGTCGCTCGATATCAAGCAACGGTTGCCGGCGACGCTCGAACTCACCATCGCGTCGCTTCTTCTCGGGACGTTCCTCGGCATTCCGCTGGGAACGATAGCGGCCGTCTATCACAACCGATGGCCGGACATCACGCTACGCATTCTTTCCGTCGCCGGCGTCGCCATCGCCGCCTTCTGGTTCGCGATCGAGCTGCAACTCCTTTTCTCGATGGAGCTCGACTGGCTGCCACTACGCGGACGTCTCAGCAGTTCGATCGACGCGCCGCCAATCGTGACCGGCTTCATGCTGGTCGACAGTCTTGTCGCCGGCCGGTGGGATGCGTTCACGGACGCCCTGCACCATCTGATCCTACCGGCGATAACGCTCTCGCTCGGAGGGCTGGCGACGATCGCACGCTTCACGCGCGCCGGCGTGCTGGAAACCCTGCAGCGCGACTTCGTGACCTACGCACGCGCGCAGGGCGTCCCGAGCCATGTCTTGATCTGGAAATATGTGCTGAAGAATTCCATCGTCGCCGCCCTGACGCAGATCGGTCTTCTGTTCGGCGGCCTCATCGCCGGCGCCGTCGTCGTCGAGACGATCTTCGACTGGCCGGGCATCGGTTTCTACACGGTGCAGGCCATTCTCACCGCCGATTACAAGGTCATCCTTGGCGTCACGGTCGTCATCGGCATCATCTACGCCGCCGTCAATATTCTGGTCGATCTCGTCCATGGGCTCGTCGACCCGCGGCTGCGGGAACAGCTCTGATGCTGGTCCTGAAGAAATTCGCCAAGGACAAGCCCGCGGTTCTCGGCCTCATCATCGTGCTGATCGTCATCTTCGTGGCGATCCTCGCGCCCCTGCTCGCGCCTTATCCGGGGGACGTCTCGGCATCGCATCTTCTCCGCCGGCTGAAACCGCCGACCTGGGCTTACCCCTTCGGCAGCGACAATCTCGGCCGCGACATCTTCTCCCGCGTGATCCTCGGCACACGCGGCGCCCTCATGATCGCGACGACCGTCGTCGGTCTTGCGATGGTCATCGGCGTCCCGCTCGGGCTGATCGGCGGCTACTATACCGGCTGGGGTTCCGAGTTCATCATGCGCGTCACCGACATGTTCCTGGCGGTGCCGCAATTGATCCTCGCGCTGGCATTGGCGCAACTGATGACGCCGAGCATCGAAAGCGCGATGCTCGCCTTGACGCTGACCTACTGGCCGTTCTTCACGCGCATCGTCTACGCCGAAACGCGGCGGCTGAAAAACGCGCTGTTCATCGACGCCTTGCAGTGCATGGGAGCAAGCGTGCCGCGCATTCTCTTCCTGCACATCCTGCCGAACTGCATTTCCTCCATCATCGTGCGCGCGACCATCGGCATGGGCTTTACGATCCTGATGGCGGCCGTTCTCGGCTTTCTCGGCATGGGCGCGACGCCGCCCGACCCCGACTGGGGCCTCGCCATCTCGGAAAGCCGGCAGTATCTGCCAGATTCCTGGTGGTTCGCAACGTTCCCCGGCCTTGCGATCTTCTTCACCGTGCTGGGCTTCAACATGCTCGGCGACGGCCTGCGCGATATCGTCGACCCGCGCCTGAGGCGTTCCCGGTGAGCGCGCCGCTGCTCGATATCCAGACCATGCGCCTGTCCGTGAAGACGGACGAAGGCACGGCGCAGATTCTGGATCACGTCACCTTGACCCTGCCGCGCGGCCGCATCCTCGGCCTGGTCGGAGAGTCCGGTTGCGGCAAGTCCACATTGGTGCGCGCGGTGCTCGGCATTCTGCCGCGCGGCGCGTCGGTGGACAGCGGCCGCATCCTCTTCGAGAACGAGGACCTTCTGCGTCTCAGCGAGCAGGAGTTGGCGAAGCGGATACGCGGCAGCCGCATCGGCTTCATTCCGCAAGACCCCTATCTCGCTCTCAACCCGGTGTTCACGGTCGGCGACCAATTGCTGTCGGTGATGCGCTGGCACGCGCCGGCGCCGCCCGGCGTGACGGGCAAGCGAGCGCGCATGCGGCATCATCGCGCCCGGCTTGTCGAGCTCCTTCGCCGCGTGCAAATTCCCGAGCCGGAAGCCGTGCTCGACCGTTACCCGCACCAGTTCTCCGGCGGCCAGCGCCAACGCCTGATGATCGCGGGCGCGCTCGCCTGCAATCCTCGCCTCGTGATTGCGGACGAGCCGACCACCGCACTCGACGTCACCACGCAGTTGCAGATTCTCAAGCTCTTGAAGTCGCTGGTCGCCGAGTTCGATATTTCCATGCTGTTCGTCACGCACGATTTCGGCGTCGTCGCGCAGCTCTGCGACGACATCACCGTGATGTATGCCGGACAGACGGTCGAAAGCGGGCCGACGGCCGCCGTGCTGGCCGACCCGCAACACCCCTACACGCAGGCGCTTCTCGCCTGCCACCCCGATCGCGCGCAATCGCTTCTCGGCATTCCCGGGCGCGTTCCGTCGCCGCTCAACGCGCCACCCGGCTGCCGTTACGCGCCGCGCTGCCCGCACGCGATCGACGAATGCACGCGTCGCGCGCCGCATTTCGCGCAAACGGGAGCGGGACACCTCGTCAACTGCCGCCTCGCGGAAACGCGGCCGGAGGCGGCATGAGCAACGGCTCCGCGATCCTCGACGCACGCGACGTCGTCGTACTGCTCGGCGGACAGAAGCGCTGGCTCCGCCCGGTCGTCCCGCCGGTGCGCGCGGTCGCCGGCGTGTCTCTCGCGTTGCGCCGCGGCGAGACACTCGGACTCGTCGGCGAATCCGGCTGCGGGAAATCGACGCTCGGGCGAACCCTTCTCGGCATCCAGCGCGAGAGCAGCGGCACGATCCTGCTCGACGGCCACGACGTCGGCGGCCAGCCTCCGTCGCGCGCGCGCGTCCTGCGTCGCGCCATCCAGTACGTGCACCAGGACGCCGGCGCCGCGCTCGATCCGTGGTGGAGCATCGGAGGCCTCCTCGAGGAGGCCATGATCATCCAGGGCATGGGCGACAAGGCGACGCGGCAGGCCAAGGTCGACGAGATGCTGCTCGCCGTCGGTCTCGATGCCTCCTTCAAGCCCCGCTATGTTCACGAGCTCTCCGGCGGCCAACTGCGACGCGTGACGCTGGCACGCATCCTCGTGCTCGAGCCGCGCATCATCATTCTCGACGAGCCGACGTCCGGCCTCGACCTGTCGGTGCAGGCGACCGTGCTCAATCTGCTCGCCGACCTCAAAGCGCGGATGCAGCTCACGTATCTGTTCATCTCGCACGATCTCTCGGTCGTCGCGCGCATGTGCGATCGCGTGGCCATCATGTATCTCGGGCGGATCGTCGAGATCGCTGCCGCCGACAAGGTCTTTGCCAAGCCGCGCCACCCCTATACGCGGGCGCTGCTCGCCGCGGCGCCGAGCCTGGAGCCGGGCGCACAGATCGGCGGCGGCATGATCGAGGGCGAGCCGCCAAACCCGCGTAATCTGCCCAGCGGATGCGCGTTTCGTACGCGCTGCCCCTACGCGATCGCGGCATGTGCGGAGGCGGTGCCGGAACTCGCGCCGACCGACGACGACATGCATCAGGTGGCGTGCATCCGCTGGAAGGACGTCGCGGCCGATGAGGTTGCCTCACGCGCGCCTCTCCCCTCCGAAGCGCAGGTGACGACATGAAGGCCGCCTATTTCAAGGAATACGGTCCCGCATCGAAGGTGCTGCAGATCGGCGAGCTTCCCGACCCGCAGCCGGGCACGGACGAAGTTCGCGTGCGCGTGCGCTATTCCGGGATCAATCCGTCCGACTGCAACCGCCGCTCCGGGACACGCGACCGGCCGGGCTATCCGCTGATCATTCCGCACAGCGACGGCGCCGGGGAAATCGATGCGGTCGGGCCGGGCGTCAGTCCGTCGCGCGTCGGCGAGCGCGTTTGGATCTGGAACGCGCAGCGCGCGCGGCCCCTCGGCACCGCCGCGCAATATGTGACGCTGCCCTCCGAGCAGGCGGTGCGCCTGCCCGACAACGTCTCGCTGGAGGAAGGCGCCGGCCTCGGCGTGCCGGCGATGACCGCCTACTTCTCGCTGTTCGCCGACGGTCCGCTGAAAGGCCTCGACGTCCTCGTCACCGGCGGAGCGGGCGCCTGCGGCCTCTACGCCGTCCAATTCGCGCGGCTCGCCGGCGCGGCGACGGTGATGACGACGGTGAGCGGCGACGCCAAGGCGAAGGTGGCGGCGGAAGCCGGCGCGCGGCACATCATCAACTACCGCGCGGAAAACGTCGCCGAGCGCGTTATGCAAATCACCAACGGCCGCGGCGTCGATCGCATTTCGGAAGTCGACTTCGGCGGCAATCTGCAGACCACGCTGGCCGTGATGAAGGTCGATTGCGCCATCGGCGCCTACGCGTCGAAGGGCGCGCCGGAGCCCACGCTGCCGTTCTATCCGTTCCTGTTCAACAACATCGTCGTGCGCTTCATCCAATGCTACGCGATGCCGCCTGAGCTTCGCGCCGCCGGCACGCGCGACCTCACGCGCTGGTGCGAGGAAGGCGCACTCATTCATCCGGCGCGCACCGTCCTGCCGCTTGAAGACATCGCCAAGGCGCATGAACTCGTCGAGCAGGGCGCCGTCATCGGCAAGGTGATGGTGAGGATTTAGACTCGCTCGACGCAAGAACATCTCGGCTGTCGTGCCCGCATAGGCGGGCACCCGGTACGCCGCGACATCTCATGAGGGCATGAGGTATGGGGTCCCCGCCTTCGCGGGACGACCCTTGGTGCCCGTTACTTCGCCCCGACGAAATCCGGACCGAGCGGCCGCAACCGCACGCCCGGCCGCAGCTTCCCGAACGGATAGTGCGAGGGGTCGGCCAGATAGTGGCCCGGCGCAATCACCACGATCACCTTCTCGGCGATCGGCTCGAACTCGGCGCGGAAGTGGCAGGTGCTTTTGAGCACGAGAATCTTCTGATCCTTCGGCTCGATGCCGAGATGCTGAAACGGCGCCTGGTCGTGCGCCTGCATCCGCTTGGTCGTGACCGCGATGCTCACACCGCCGATGGTCAGCAAGGCCATCGGTCCGAGATCGACGTCGCGGCCGCCGGAGACCTGTCCCGTCGTCGTCATCTTGCCGCTGCCGAGGCGTGCGACGCGGAATGTGCCGTGGAAGGGCTCAACTCCCGCGGGTCCGGAGCGCCCGCCAAGGGCGATCGTGATGTCATGCCCTTCGCCCGCCGCGTGCGCCGCCTTCGCGGCCTCCGCATCGCAGAAATAGCCGACCGCGGCGCCCTGCGCCTTGAGGGCAACGAGCGCTTCCAGAACACCCGTGGTGTCGGCGGTCGACCCGCAGCCCGGATTGTCCTGCGTGTCCGCGAGCACGATCGGCCTCGATGCCGTGCGCGCCAGCTCCATCGCCTGCCGCACGCCATCCTCCGGCGTCAACATCGGAACGGCGAACTCGGCTTCCCGAAGCGCGATTTCGCGCGCCATGCTGTCGGCCGCGCGATCCGCCGCCTCCTGCGTCCAGGCATGCGCGATCACGGCCGGCCCGCACCAGTAAAGGTCGGACGGCGGAAAGCCGGCGAGATACGAAAGATTGATGACGTCGCCCTCGCCGACGATCGTGCGGTCGACGACGCTGCGCGAGGGTTCCACCATCGTGCATTGGTCGTTGAGCGGAATGAGGAACGGTAGCTTGCGCAAGGCGCGCCCCTTCGGCCGGCCGCGCTGGAGCAACAGCGAGAGCGCCTGCGCCGCGTAGTCCCCCGTCTCGGCGCGATCGATGTGCGGATAGGTGCGGTAAGCAAGCAGCGCGTCGGTCGTCTCGACCATCTGCGGCGTGACGTTGGCGTGGTAGTCGAGGCTGATGACGACCGGGATATCTTCACCGACCGTCGCGCGCACGCGCCGCAGCAACTCGCCTTCGCCGTCCTCGAACGGCTCCGTCACCATGGCGCCGTGCAGATCGAGATAGACGGCGTCGACCGGCAGCGCCGCCGACAGCCGCCCGATCATCTCGCCGGCGATGCGCTCGAAGGCGTCGGCGGTGACGAGGCCCCCGGCGCCTCCGCTCGTCCACAGCAGCGGAACGATCTCATGCGCCCCCGCCATGCGCTTGAGAAACCCCGAAAGGCCGAAGCTGATATCGCGGAACCATGCCAGCACCTCATCGCCGCGCACGAGGGGCGGCCGGTCACGATGGCTCGCGAAATACGCGAAATCGGTCTTCGGCGTGACGAAGCAATTGGTCTCGTGCTGAAAGCCGCCAACGGCGATACGCGCCATGATGTTTCCCGGATTATGTGTCCGCGTGAGAGTCGATATTGTTAGACGAAGTCACGACGCCACGGCGTACGTGGACACGATAGCGGCGATGTCCTTCGCGCAAGGGGGCCGATCGCATCAATTGTCCGTTGGGGATTTCTGCGGCTCTGCCGGACCATCGTTTTGCGCCTTGACGATCGCCGCAGCGAGCTCATGCAAATGCAATCTTCGATTTTCGGCGAGCCCTCTGTAACCCTTCGCGAGATCGAGATAGGACTCGCGGATCAAGTCATTGGCCGCGTGCGCAGCCAATTGCTCGAACGCCGCCGCCTTTTCAAGATACGCGTTGACGGTACGCATCGGGCCCCAAACGCTGTCGGGGGGCAGCTTCGTCCTTTTTCGCGCCGGCCGCAATAATCTTCAGCGCACCATACGGCCGCGCATTCGGCCAATCCCGCAACGGGAGGTTTTGCGTCATCGAGCGAGGATAGAGCTCCCGCGCTCGCCGGTTCGCAAGCGGACGCCGTAAGCGAAGGAGCAGAAGCGATAGCCGGGCGCCGGCAGCCATGCCCGAGCGCGGCTGCCTATCAGGCCGGAAAGCGCTTCGCGCCGGTAATAGAGTTGGGCGCGGACGGGTTTTTCAGCGATGCTTGAAGCGCGGCGGCTCCTTTGCGAAGAACGCACGCACGCCCTCGCCGCAGTCCTCCGTGGAGAACGCCTCGTCGCTCAGGACCAGCGTCCGCTTCACCGCCTCGTCCTCCGTCATGTCGAAGGATAGATCGACCGCCGCCTTGCAGAGCTGTACGGCGCGGTTGGGCCGCTCCGCCAAAGTCGCCGCCATCTCCTGTGCGACGCGAAGCGCATCCCCCTTCGGCGTGATGCGATTGATCAAGCCCCAGGACAGCGCCGTCTCTGCGCTGATCGGATCACCGAAGAACATCATCTCCTTGGCGCGGCCCTCGCCGACGCGACGCGTCACGCGCACGGTGCCGCCGCTGCCGGGGAAAACGCCGAGCTTGATCTCGGGGAGGCAAAGCCGCGTGCCTTCCTCGACAACGATCAGATCGCAACACACCGCGAGCTCCAGACCGCCGCCGAAGGCAAGGCCGCGCACCGCCGCGATGGTCGGCTTCGGAAAATCGTCGACCTTGCTGTAGGCGTCGTTCTCCGGCCCCAGCTTCTTCGGCACGACGACCCCTTTGCCCATCACGCTCGGGAACTCGCTGATATCCGAGCCCGCACAGAAGGCACGATCGCCGGCGCCGGTCAGCACCATGACGCGGACGTTAGGGTCCGCGGTGAGCCGGTCGAGCGTCTCCAGCAACTGCCGCGTCAATTCCAGGGTGACGAGGTTCAGCGGCGGATTGTTCAGCGTGACGGTGGCCACGCCATTCGAGATATCGCAGAGAATCGGAGCCGCGCTCATGATGCTGTCTTGACCTCGTTGCGTTGAGAATGCGCCGCCCGCGAGGGCCGGGCGCGGAAATCGGGTAGCAGATTCATCGGCTCGTCGCGGAACAGGCGCGCGTCCATCGGCTTGAGTTGCGGCGAGACGAGGATGGGGAAACCGATGCGCGCGCGAATATGCTCGTCGAGAGACAGCCCGGGCGCGATCTCGACGAGCATGACGCCTTCCGGCGTCAGGGCGAAGACGCCGCGATCGGTGATGAAGAGAACCTTCTGACCGCGCTCGAGCGCGTAGCGCCCGTTGAAGGTGAGTTGCTGCACGTCCGGCAGCCATTTCTCGACCGCACCGTCCTTCTCCAAGGTCACGCCGCCGACGCCGTCGGGACGGATCCTCAGGCCGCCGGTGGTCAGCGTGCCCGAGAACACGACCTTGCGCGCGCCCTGGCTGATATTGATGAAGCCGCCCGGCCCGTTGATCGATTTGTCGTAGCGGCTGACATTGACGTTGCCGTGGCGGTCGACTTCGGCAAAAGACAGGAAGGCGATATCGAGCCCGCCCCCGTCGTAGAAATCGAACTGATCCGGTTGCGCCGCCATCATGTCGTAGTTGACGCCGGCGCCGGCGTTCTTGCCGCCCGCGGGCACGCCGCCGATGATGCCCTGCTCCACCGTGAGCGTCAGCTCCTTGTAGAAGCCCTCCTCCGCGGCGACGCTCGAAATGCCGTTCGAAACGCCGAAGCCGAGATTGACGACGGCGCGGGGGAACAATTCCATGGCGCCGCGCCGCGCGATGACCTTGCGGATGTCGAAGGGGATCGACGCGATCTCGCGGTCGGGCAACCGCATCTTGCCGGCATAGGCTGGACTGTACGCGACCTGATAGGTCTGCCGCTGCTCCGGCGCGACGACGACATAGTCGACCAATGCGCCCGGCACCTTGACGTCGCGGCCGGAGAGGCTGCCCGCGGCGGCAAGGCGCTGCACCTGCGCGATGACGATGCCGCCATGGAGGTGCGACGCGGCCGCGAGCGAGAAGTTCTCGCCGAGGAACGCCTCATCCTCCATCGAGATGTTTCCGTTCTCGTCGGCGGTGGTGCCGCGAATGATCGCGACGTTGACCGGAAAGGAACGGTAGAGAAGGAACTCCTCGCCGTCGATCTCAACGAGCCTGACCAAATCCTCGGTCGTGCGCCTGCTCTGTTTGCCGCCACCGTGACGCGGGTCGATGAAGGTATGCAGACCGGTTTTGGTGAGAAGCCCAGGCCGGCCGGCGGCGATGTCGCGGCAGAGCTGCGAGAGCGCGCCCTGCGGCAGCGTGTAAGCCTCGATCTCATCGGCGATGGCAAGCGCCGCGATCGCCGGACAGTTGTTGAAGCCGCCGCTGACAACCCGCTTCACCAAAAGCGGATCGGCGAGCTTGTTGAAGCCGGTGGTCTCCCAATCGCCGATCGATACGCAACTGACCAAGGTGAGACCGCGCGGCTGCGCCGTCTGCGCGAAACGGTCGCGCAAGGCGTCGATCATCGCCTCCGGCACGGCGTGGCCGCCGCCCGACCCGCCAATGAACACGCAATCGCCGTCTCGTATGAGACGAGCGGCAGCGTCCAGGCTGATCACCTCGGCCATGACGACGATCCCCCCTCGCGCGGGCGCATCACCCCTGCCCGGCGCATGTGCAATTGCAAAGCCTATAGCCTTGAACTACTGATTTACATGTCAGTCAGCGCAATATCATTTCATAACGATGCCCGGCAAGCGATCGCGGCAACGAAGCTCGATGCGATCCGATGCGCGGACAGGGAAACGACACGCGATCATAAAAACACAGACCAGGGAAAAAGAAAATGTACGGATTGCAAGGACGCTCGGTACTGCTTACCGGCGGCGCGACGGGCATCGGGCGGCGCATCGCGACACGCCTCGCCGAGGAAGGCTGCGACATCGGCATCGTCGACATCAACGTGGCCGAGGCGGAGCGGACAGCCGATCTCGTGAGCAAGATCGGACGCAAGGCCATCGTGCATAAAGCCCATGTCGGCGACTTCGATCAAGTCACGGCGGCGGTCGGACGCGTCCGCGAGGAATTCGGCCATATCGATATCCTGGCCAACAATGCCGGCGTGATCTCGCTGGGACGGGTCGAGGATACCCCGGTCGAGGAATGGCGCCGCGTCTTCAACATCAACGTCGAGGGTGTCTTCTATTTCTGCAAGGCGGTGGTGCCGCACATGCGTGCGCGCAAGGCCGGCAAGATCATCAACACCGCTTCGTGGTTCGGCAAGATCGGCAAGCCCCACTATGCCGCCTACTGCGCGTCGAAGTTCGCCATCATCGGCCTGACGCAGGCGCTGGCGACGGAGCTTGCGCCGCTGCGGATCAACGTCAACGCGGTCTGCCCGGGCACGATCGTCGAGACCGGCATGCGCGACGAGGCCGACCGCCGATCCCGCGAGGAGGGCGTTCTCACGGCCAAGGAGCGCGAATCGCAGATCCCCATGGGGCGCGTCGGCCTGCCGGAAGACATTGCCCGCACCGTCGCCTTCCTGGTATCGGACGAAGCCGCGTATATGACGGGACAGGCAATCAACGTCACGGGCGGCCTATGGATGCATTGACGCCGGACAGGCACTGCGTTTTGCAATGAACGCACATCGTCCGAACGCATCGCGTAGGCCGCTTCGCAAGAGCCGGTCCGCACCGGCAGGCCGGGAAGAGGGATTCGCGATGCGTGAGAAGATCAAGGCGGCGGCCTGCGACCTGCTGATCCGGCACGGGTATCGCGGGCTTCGCTTCGGCGACATCGCCGCAAAGCTGAAGATCACGCGCGCCAACATCCACTACCACTTCGGAACGAAGAACAATCTCGTCAACGAGGTGCTGACGGAATATCTCGACGTGACCATCGCGGAGATGGCCTCCGTATGGTGCTCCGGGCTTTCCTACGAGGAGAAAGTCGTCGCGACGATGGAGCTCAATCGCCGGCGCTATCTGCGCTTCAACAAGAACAACAGGAATGGCGGCGCGCCCTGGAGCTTGATCTCGCGCATGCGGCTCGACGCCAGCCTCCTCAACGAGGAGGCGCGCCGCGGACTGCGCCGCTTCTCGAAGAGCATCGAGACATATGTCGGCCGCGCCATCAAGCAAGGACAAATGCAAGGGGAGATCGCGGCGGACGCACCGGTCCAGGACATCGCGGTGCAGATCGTCAGCATCATCGACAGCGCCGGGCCGATCACCCAGGATGCCGGCTCCTTCGCGCGCCTCGAGCATCTTTATCTCGCGCATATGCGCGTTGTCGCCCATGCCTATGTATCGAAGCGGAAGAGCGGCGCCAAGCGTGCGCTCACGCTCGCCGCCAAGGCGTGAGCCCAACGCGCGGCATTAAGCGCCGAGCGAAAGACGTTCGTCCTTGATGGTGACGCCGTAGGCGGCTTCGAACGCGCTGCGGATCGCGGCGACGCTCTTTCCCGGCGCCAGCGCGTCACCGATGACGATCACCTTGCGGCCGCCGAGCCGGCGGCGCATCGCTTCCGCGTGGGAGACCCGCGCCCGATAATAGAACCAATCGCGCCAGCCATCGGAGCCGGCGAGATCGCGGATGCCCGGCAACTTGGCGAAGCCCACGCGCAGCAACGCCGGGATCATCCCGAGGCCGGTGCGATAGCTTGCCCCCGTCGCCAGCACGACGAGATCGAAGCCGCTCAAACGGTTCAAGTCGGCAAAGACGTCGCTGTTGAACACGAAGGTGACGCCGCTCTCGCGGCAGCGCTTTTCAAGGCGCTCGACGAAGCGCTCGAGCGGCAGGGGGTCGGCGGTCACGGCTTGGAATTTCGGCGCGAGGCCGGCGAGGCGGAAAGAGCCGCCGACGCTCGCGTCTTTCTCGAACACCGTGACGGTGTTGCGATCCGCGACGAGCGACGCGTAGGAAAGACCGGCCGGGCCGGCGCCGACCACGGCGATTTTCAATCCTGCCGGCAACCGGCCGGCGCGCTCCGCGCGATTGCCGAACAGCAATTCACGACCGGTCACCGGGTTGACCAGGCATTGCAGGCGATGTCCCTCGCGCATGCCGTCGACACACGTGTTGCAGGCAATGCACATGCGCACCGTGCGGCCGCGCGTCACCTTCTCGATCCAGTCCGGGTCGGCAAGCAGCGGACGGCCGAGCGCGACGAAGTCCACCAGGCCCTGCTCGACCGCGCCGATCGCCGCCGCGGGATCGCCGAGCCGGCCGACCGCGATCACCGGCACCGAAACGAGCGGCTTGATCGCGATCGCGAAATGCAGGAACGCCGCGTCCGGCATCGCCATCGGCGGGATCATCACCGCGGCATTCGGCTTCGAGCGATAATGCCCGCCGGCGACATGGATCGCGTCGGCGCCGGCGTCGGCAGCCCAGACCGCCACCTGCCGCGCCTCCTCCGGCGTCATGCCGCCGGGCACGAAATCGTCGCCGTTGAGACGGAAGATCACCGGGAAGCCCGGGGCCTTGCGCTTGATGCGCCGGATGATCTCGAGGCCGAAACGGGCACGGTTCTCCAGCGAACCGCCATAGGCGTCGCGGCGCAGGTTCTCGACCGGACAGAGGAACTGGGAGATCAGGTAGCCGTGCGCGGCATGGATCTCGACCATGTCGAAGCCCGCGCGCCGCGCGCGCGCCGCCGCGTCGGCAAACGCCTCGACGGCGCGCTCGATCCGCTCCAGCGACATCGCCTCGGGGATGATCGTCTCGGTCGTGCCTTCCTGCACGACGTGCGGAATGGCGGAGGGCGCGACGGGCGGCTCGCCGCCATTGACGTCGCGGCGGGTGTGACCACCGCCATGGCCGAGCTGGATGGCGACTTTCGCGCCGCGCTCCTGCAGCGCCGCGACCAGCCGCGAAAGCCCGGGAAGGAAGCGATCGTCGTAAATGCCGAGCTCGAAATGGCGATGGCGCCCAGCTTTTTCAGGCGAGGCCATTTCGACGGTGATCAGCCCGACGCCGCCTTCCGCGCGCTCGCAGAAATAGGCCATCGTGTTTTCGGTGACGTGGCCTTCGGCGTCGGCGCCGCGCGTCGTCATCGACGGCATGACGACGCGGTTGCGCATCTCGACGCCGCCGATCCGCCCCGGAGTCAGGAGCCGCGGCAAAGCTCCGCCCTCCGTAGCGCTGCCGGAGGTCTCCCGCTCACTCATGCCGCCTTCCCGCTCCTAGAGCGTTTTTGCTTTTGATGGAATCAAAAGCAACGCGCTAGGTTCTTGTTTTGACGCGTTTTCTTCACGCGAACCGGTATCCACTTCGCTCGAAAACGCTATAAGCGAACGGTC
>JBDHSU010000007.1:0-65497 GCA_039808325.1 Variibacter sp.
CCGATCTTGCCGCCCTTCGCATAAGGCGCGAGCAGGTCGACGACCTTGATGCCGGTGACGAGAATTTCCGCTTCCGTCGACTGGTCGGTGTAGCTCGGCGCCTCGGCGTGAATCGGCCGCTTGTCGGCGGACGTGACCGGCCCGGCCTCGTCGATCGGCTCGCCGATCACGTTGATGATGCGGCCGAGCAGTCCGTCGCCCACCGGCACCGCGATCGGCAGGCCGGTGTCGTTCACCTCCTGGCCGCGGACCAGACCTTCGGTCACGTCCATGGCGATGGTGCGCACGGTGTTCTCACCGAGATGCTGCGCGACCTCGAGCACCAGGCGGTTGTCGCCGTTCTTGGTCTCGAGCGCGTTCAGGATCGCCGGCAGGTGGCCGTCGAACTGCACGTCGACGACGGCGCCGATCACCTGCGTGATGCGTCCGACCTGGTTGGTAGCGGTGGCCATTCCGATCTCCTTGCGTCAGCTTTTTCAGACGACGGTCAGCGTGACGGGCACGTTGTTACGCGTCGCCTTGGAATAGGGGCAAATCTTGTGAGCGTCTTCGAGCAGCGCCTTCACCTTGTCCTTGTCGGCGCCGGGAATGCGCAGCGTGAGTTCGGCCTTGAGCGCGAAGCTCGTCTCGTCCTTGTCGATGGTGACGTTGCAGCCGACTTCCGCCGCCTGTCCGTCGAGCCCGTGCTTCTTGGCGAGCGCGAGCACGGCCTGACCGAAGCAAGCGGACCAGCCGAGCGCGAAGAGCTGCTCGGGATTGTGCCCGTCGCCGTTGCCGCCCATCTCCTTCGGCAGCGCCATGGCGAGGCCGAGGCCGCCATTGTCGAGAACGGCGCGCCCGTTGCGGCCGCCCTTCGTCGTCGCTTTCGTGGTGTAAGCCATGCTCGATCTCCCTTAAAGCGCCTCGGCGCCGGAGATGATCTCGATCAGTTCCTTCGTGATCATCGCCTGTCGGGTGCGGTTGTAGGTCTGCGTCTGCTTGCGGATCATCTCGCCGGCGTTGCGCGTCGCGTTGTCCATCGCCGACATGCGCGCGCCCTGCTCTGATGCTGCGTTCTCGAGCAGCGCGCGGAAAATCTGCACCGCGAGATTGCGCGGGAGCAGCTCGGGAAGGATCTCGTCCTCCTCCGGCTCGTACTCGTACGCGGCGGACGCGCCGCCATTGGCGTTCGCCGGCGCCTCGAACACCGGCGGGATGATCTGCAATCCGGTCGGGATCTGCGCGATCACCGACTTGAACTGCGAGAAGAACAGCGTCGCGATGTCGAACTCGCCGGCCTCGAACCGCTTGGTGATCTTCTCGGCGATATCCTGCGCGTTGGCAAAAGCGATGTTGCGCACGCCGCGCAGTTCGACGAGCTCGACGATCTGCCTGTCGTAGTTGCGGCGGAGCTGGTCGTAACCCTTACGACCGACGCAGAAGAACTTGACCTGCTTGCCCTGCCCCATCAGCGCGTTGGCGCGCTCGCGCGCGAGGCGCACGATCGAGGAGTTGAAAGCGCCGCAGAGGCCGCGCTCGGCGGTGCAGACGACGAGGAGGTGCACGTCGTCCTTGCCGGTGCCGCGCAGGAGGAGCGGCGCGGAATCCATCCCGGCGACGGCGGAGGCGATGTTGCCCAGCACCTTGTCCATCTGCTCGGCATAAGGCCGGGCGGCGAGCGCGGACGCCTGCGCGCGGCGCAGCTTCGAGGCCGCGACCATCTGCATGGCCTTGGTGATCTTCTGCGTCGCCTTGGTGGAGGCGATACGATTGCGAAGGTCTTTGAGTGAAGCCATCGTCAGACCATCTTTTTCGCGAGGCCGCCGCCCAGCGGCACAATGCGCTCCCTCCCCCCTCGTGGGGAAGGGTTGGGGAAGGGGGTAAACGGCTTACACGGGAGAGAGAAGCTACCCCCCTCCCTAGCCCTTCCCCACGAGGGGAGAGGGAACATCTCTGTGCTCGCCGCGATCACTTTCTTTCCGCCGCGGTCACATCACTTCGCGAACGACTTGGCGAATTCGTCGGTCGCCTTCTTGAGCTTCTCGGCCGTCGCATCGGAAAGATCGCCGCTCTTGCGGACGTCTTCCAGGATGTCAGGGTGCTTGTCGCGCACGTAGCTGAGCACGCCTTGTTCGAACGCGCGCACCCGGTTGATGGGCAGCGCGTCGAGGTAGCCGTTGACGCCGCCGTAGATCACCACGACCTGCTCTTCCATTTTCAGCGGCGAGAACTGCGGCTGCTTCAGAAGCTCGGTGAGGCGGGCGCCGCGGTTGAGCAGGCGCTGGGTGGTGGCGTCGAGGTCGGAGCCGAACTGCGCGAAGGCGGCCATCTCGCGATACTGCGCGAGCTCACCCTTGATGCGGCCGGCGACCTTCTTCATCGCCTTGGTCTGCGCGGCGGAACCCACGCGCGACACCGAGAGGCCGACGTTCACCGCCGGACGGATGCCCTGATAGAACAGGTCGGTCTCCAGGAAGATCTGGCCGTCGGTGATCGAGATCACGTTGGTCGGGATGTAGGCCGACACGTCGTTCGCCTGCGTCTCGATGACCGGGAGCGCGGTCAGCGAGCCGGCGCCCTTTTCGTCGTTCATCTTCGCCGCGCGCTCGAGCAGGCGGGAATGGAGATAGAACACGTCGCCCGGATAGGCCTCGCGGCCCGGCGGGCGGCGCAGCAGGAGCGACATCTGGCGGTAAGCGACGGCCTGCTTGGACAGATCGTCATACATGATCACGGCGTGCATGCCGTTGTCGCGGAAGTACTCGCCCATGGTGCAGCCCGAGAACGGCGCCAGGAACTGCATCGGCGCCGGATCGGAGGCGGTGGCGGCGATGACGATCGAGTATTCGAGCGCGCCCTGCTCCTCCAGCACCTTCACGAACTGCGCGACGGTGGAGCGCTTCTGGCCGACGGCGACGTAGACGCAGTAGAGCTTCTGGCTCTCCGGCGCGCCCGCGACGTTGAGCGGCTTCTGGTTGAGGATGGTGTCGAGGGCGATCGCGGTCTTGCCGGTCTGGCGGTCGCCGATGATCAGCTCGCGCTGGCCGCGGCCGATCGGGATCAGCGAGTCAACGGCCTTGAGGCCGGTCGCCATCGGCTCATGCACCGATTTGCGCGGAATGATGCCCGGCGCCTTCACGTCGACGCGCTTGCGCTCCGTGGCGTCGATCGGGCCCTTGCCGTCGATCGGGTTGCCGAGCGCGTCGACGACGCGGCCGAGCAGGCCCTTGCCGACCGGCACGTCCACGATGGCGCGGGTGCGCTTGACGGTCTGGCCTTCCTTGATCTCGCGGTCGGCGCCGAAAATCACGATACCGACGTTGTCGATTTCGAGGTTCAGCGCCATGCCGCGCGTTCCGTTCTCGAACTCGACCATCTCGCCGGCCTGGACGTTGTCGAGGCCGTAGACGCGAGCGATACCGTCACCGACGGACAGCACCTGGCCGACTTCCGTGACCTCGGCTTCCTGGCCGAAATTCTTGATCTGCTCTTTCAGGATTGCCGAAATTTCAGCGGCGCGGATATCCATCAGCGGGCCTCTTTCATCGCGAACTTGATTGCATTGAGCTTGGTGCGAAGCGACGTATCGACCATGCGGGAGCCGAGCTTGACCACGAGCCCGCCGATGATCGCCGGGTCGACCTTCACATCGAGGTCGACATCCTTGCCGCCGGTGACTGCCTTGAGCGCCTCCTTGAGGGCGCCGAGATGCGCATCCGACAGCTTTTCGGCGACGGTGACGTCGGCCGAAATCTCGCCGCGATGGCGCGCGAGCAGCTTGCGGAACGCCTTGATCATGTCCGGCACGGCGAACAGCCGCCGGTTCTGCGCCGCGAGGCGAACGAAATTGGCGGCGATTCCGCCGATGCCCGATTGCGCCAGCACCGCGGTGACCGCTTTAAGCTGCTCGTCGGAGGAGAAGACGGGGCTGCGAACCAGCCGCTCGAGATCGGCGGATTCCGCGACCAGCGCCTCGAAACGGTCGAGGTCCGCCTTCACCACGTCGAGGGCGCGCTCGTCGCGCGCCAGTTCAAACAAGGCGGTCGCATAGCGGCCCGCCATTCCGGAAACGATCGGGTCTTCGGCTGCCACGTCGTTTGCGCCCTGTGCCTGGATGTCATATCCAAGAATTCACCCGAGCCGCGAGAGCCGCTCAAGCCCTTGGAATAATTGGAATTTCTGAGGGGGGAGCCGAAATGCAGCCCGGCCCCGCCAAAGTCGAAGGGTTGCTAACATACGGGCCGCGCAGGCGCAACATGACCGATGGGTGCACCCATTGTCGCATCAACAGGAAGGTGGCTGTCATTCCAGATTGCCGCGAGCCGGCGAGTCCGGAATACACCGCAGCGCTGGGGATATGGATTCCGGGCTCGCGGACTTCGTCCGCGCCCCAGAATGACGGCGCTTACAGAAAGCTCTGCGGGTCGATGTCGGTCTCGAGCTTAAGGCTGCCTTTCGCGCGGGGGACGACCGCAAGCCATTCGCGCAGATAGGCGGAAAGGTCGAAGCCGCGCGCGGATTTGAGCAGGATGCGCAGACGGTGCCGCCCACGGATCACCGATAGCGGCGCCTCGGCGGGGCCAAGCACGCGCACACGCGCCTCGGGCGGCGCGGCGGACGCGAGCGCGCGCGCGTAAGCCTGCGTCGCATGCTTGTCGCTACCGGAGACGACGATGCTGGCGAGCCGGCCGAACGGCGGGTAGCCCTGCCGCTCGCGCGCCTCGATCTCGGCGCCGTAGAAGGCCTCGCGGTCCTGCGCGATCAAGGCGCGCATCACCGGATGCTCCGGCTGGTGCGTCTGCAGATAGCCCTGGCCCTGCCCGGCTTCGCGGCCGGCGCGCCCCGTCACCTGATGCAGCAGTTGGAACGCGCGCTCCGCCGCGCGCGGATCGCCCTGGCTCAAGCCGAGATCGGCGTCGACGATGCCGACGAGGTTGAGGCGCGGGAAATGATGGCCTTTCGCGACGAGCTGCGTGCCGATGATGACGTCGACACGCCCCTCCGCGATGTTCGCGAGTTCCTCACGCATTGTTTCGATATCGGTGATGAGATCGCTGGAGAGCACCATCACCCGCGCGTCGGGAAACAGCGCGTGCGCCTCCTCCTCCAGCCGCTCGACGCCCGGCCCGCAGGCAACGAACGACTCCGTCGCCTGGCAGTTCGGGCACGCTCCCGGCGGCGAGGTCGAGAAGCCGCAGTGGTGACAGACGAGCTGGCGCTTGAAGCGGTGCTCGACGAGCCACGCGTCGCAGTTCGGACATTGCAGGCGAAAGCCGCATTTGCGGCAGAGCGTCAGCGGCGCATAGCCGCGGCGGTTGAGAAACAGAAGTGCCTGCTCGTTGCGCTCCAGCGCGATCTTGACGGCTTCCGTCAGGCGCGGGGCGACGAAGCGTCCGCGCGGCGGACCTTCCGTACGCAGGTCGATCGCCTCGATCGCCGGCATCTGCTGCCCGCCGAAACGCTCCGGCAGCGCGAGGCGGCGATAGCGTCCGCGCCGCGCGTTCACTTCGGTCTCGACCGACGGCGTCGCCGACGAAAGCACCACCGGGCAACCGGCCTCGCGCGCGCGCACCACCGCCATGTCGCGCGCATGGTAATGCACGCCGTCTTCCTGCTTGTAGACCGCGTCATGCTCCTCATCGACGACGACGAGCCCGAGATCGGCGAACGGAAGAAACAGCGCCGAGCGCGCGCCGACGACGACCGGCGCCTCGCCTTCGGCAACCGCACGCCACAGCCGCGCGCGGCGGCGGCCTGGCACCTGCGAGTGCCATTCGCCCGGCCGCACGCCGAAGCGCGCGGCGAAGCGGTCGAGGAACGCCGTCGTCAGCGCGATCTCCGGCATCAGGATCAGCGTCTGGCGCTTCTGCCGGATCGCGTCGGCGACGGCCTCGAAATAGACCTCGGTCTTGCCGGAGCCGGTGACGCCGTCGAGCAGCGCCGCCGCGAACTGGCGCGCCGCCACCATGCCGCGCAATTGATCGGCGGCCGCGCGCTGCGCCGCGGTGAGGTCGATCGCGATGTGATCGGGGTCGGGCGTCTCGGCGACCGGCGGGGCCGGCATGACCAGCGCCTCCAGCGTGCCTTCGTCCACCAGCCCGTCGATGACGCCGACGGAAACGCCGGCCTCGCGCGCCGCATCCGCTTTCGTGCGCATCATGCCGTCGGCCAACGCCTCGATCACGCGGGCGCGGGCGGAGGTCATGCGCTGCGGCGGCGAACCTGCGAGGCGCACGCCGATCCGCTCGCGCTCGGGACCGAGGTCGTTGCCCATGCGCAGCGCCATGCGCAGCACCATGCCGCGCGAGGCGAGCGTGTAATCGGCGACCCAGTCGACGAACCGGCGCAACTCGTCCTTGAGCGGCGGAAAGGGAAGCTTCTCGGCGACGTCCTTCAGGCGGTTGTCGAGCCCTGGCCGCGCCGTTCCCTCGCCCCAGACCACGCCGACGGCCTCGCGCGGCCCGAGCGGCACCGCGACGATGTCGCCGGCCGCGAGGTCGAGTTCCGCCGGCGCGCGGTAGGAATAGGCCTTGTCGAGCGCGACCGGCGCCAGCACGTCGACGATGCGTTTGGCCATCGCGGAAATTGCCCGAATCTCGAACGTTAATGTGGAGGAAGGAACCGGCTGCGATTATGCCAGACGTGTCAAGCAATCCCTCATATCCGGCCGAATCGGCCCTGACCGCACTTCCCGCGGATACCGTCGCGGCGCTGGCGCGCTGGCAGACGCATCTCGGAGCGGAGCGGCGGCTCTCGCCCAAGACGCTGGAAGCCTACCAGCGCGACGCGCTGCAGTTCCTCGCATTCCTCGCCGAGCACCTCGACCGCAAGATAACGCTCGCGGCGCTTGCCAGGATCGCGCCGCAGGACGTGCGCGCCTTCATGGCGTCGCGGCGCATGGGCGGGATCGGCAGCCGCTCGCTGGTGCGCGCGCTCGCCGGGACCCGCTCCTTCGCCCGCTTCCTGGAGCGCGAGGGCAACGGGACGGTCGCGGCGCTCACCGCCGTGCGGGCGCCGAAGCTCGCCAAGACCCTGCCGAAGCCACTGGCGGCTCCCTCCGCCCGCGCCCTTGCCGACGCCGATACCCGCGCCGGCGAGCCACGCGAGCCCTGGGTGCTGGCCCGCGACGCGGCGGTGATCGCCCTCCTTTACGGATCGGGCCTGCGCATCTCCGAGGCGCTGGGGCTCAAGCGCAAGGACTTCCCCGAGCCGGGGCCTGGCGACGCCATCACCGTCCTCGGCAAGGGCAACAAGACGCGCATGGTGCCGGTGCTGCATCGGGTCACGGAACTTGTCGCGGACTATGTCCGGCTCTGCCCCTACGACCTTCCGCCCGACGGGCCGCTGTTCGTCGGCGCCAAGGGCGGCCCGCTCTCGCCGCGCATCATCCAGCTCGCGGTCGAGCGCATGCGCGGCGCTTTGGGCCTGCCCGACTCGGCGACGCCGCATGCGCTGCGGCACTCCTTCGCCACCCACCTCCTCGCCCGCGGCGGGGACCTTCGCGCCATCCAGGAACTGCTCGGGCACGCCTCGCTCTCGACCACCCAGGTCTACACGGAGGTCGATACCGAGCGCCTGCTCGCCGTCTATGTGAGCGCCCACCCCCGCGCCTGAAGCAGGTGCAGCGTGGCGCGGCGGTGACAGCGCGCCGAAGTTCGTCACCACGCCTTGCGGCCGCCATGGTCTTCACCTCAGGCTGTCCGGCCGACAAAGCGGGGGACGACGCAATGAGTCACGGTGTGCACGCGGTGCAGCACGAAGCCGAGCACAAGATCAACCACAAAGAGCACGATCACGGCGGCGGCCACGACAGCCGCAACCGGAAGATCGCGCTCGTCATCGCGGTGCTGGCGCTCTTCCTCGCCTTCTCAGAGACCTTGGGCAAGAGCGCGCAGACGGCGGCGATCAGCGACAATGTCGAAGCCTCGAACCTGTGGGCGTTCTTCCAGGCGAAGACGATCCGCATCACGACGCTGCGCACCGCCGCCGAGATGTTCAAGACCAGCGCCGGCGTCGCCGACAACACGCCGGTCGCGGAAGCCATGAACAAGCAGGTCGAGGCGTGGCTGAAGACCGCCGGGCGCTACGAGGACGAGGCGGAACCGCCGGAAGGCCGCAAGCAGTTGATGGCTCGCGCCAAGGCGGCCGAGCACAAGCGCGACCTCGCGATGGCGCGCTACCACCACTACGAGGTCGCCTCGGCGCTGCTGCTGATCGGCATCGTGCTGGCGTCGGCGGCGGTGATCACCGGCATGATCGCGCTGTGCTGGATTGCCGGCGGACTCGGCCTCGCCGGCGTCGCCTTCATGGGCATCGGGCTGTTCGCGCCGCATGCCGTGCATTTGATGTGAGGCTTTCTTCATCCTCCCCCTGAAAGGGGGAGGTCGGATCGCGAAGCGAGCCGGGAGGGGGTCATTTCTGCCGACGCCCTGCCGATGACGCCCCCCACCCCAACCCTCCCCGTTTCAGAGGGAGGGAGAAGAAGTCACAGCCAGGGTCGCTCGGCTTTGGCCTTGCCCTCGTAAGCGCCGATCGACGGCGCCTTCTCCATCGTCAGGCCGATGTCGTCGAGGCCGTTGAGCAGGCAGTGCTTGCGGAACGCGTCGATCTCGAACTTGACGGTGCCGCCGTCCGGCCCGCGGATTTCCTGGTTCTCGAGGTCGATGGTGATCGTCGCGTTGGCGCCGCGGTCGGCATCGTCGAACAGCTTCTCGAGGTCTTCCGGCGAGACGCGGATCGGCAGCACGCCGTTCTTGAAGCAGTTGTTGTAGAAGATGTCGCCGAACGACGTCGAGATCACGCAGCGGATGCCGTAATCGAGCAGCGCCCACGGCGCGTGCTCGCGCGAGGAGCCGCAGCCGAAATTGTCGCCGACGACGAGAATCTTCGCCTTGCGGTAGGCCGGCTTGTTGAGGATGAAGTCGGGGTTCTCGCTGCCGTCCTCGCGGAAGCGCTTCTCGGCGAAAAGGCCCTTGCCGAGGCCGGTGCGCTTGATCGTCTTCAGGTAATTTTTTGGAATGATCGCGTCGGTATCGACGTTGATCTGCTTCAAGGGCGCCGCGACGCCTTCCAGAACCGTGAATTTTTCCATGGCAAAACCTCAATCCGGACGCCGTTCATGACGGTTCGGACCCGGCCGGTCAAGTCGCGGCGTCGCCTAGCTTCCATGCATGCGACGGACGCCGCCGGCGCGAGCGACGGAGCTTCGCCGGGCGGTAGTCAGGCGCTTTCCCAAGCGCCCGAGCATCGCCGCGAGCCAGCGAGCGGCCGAGATGACCATACCCCGCCGCGTTTCGGCACGCAGCGCCGCCGCGCGCTTGCGGTAATAGTCGTGGTCGATGCTTCCATCGGCGCGACGACGCGGTTCAATATCGACTTCCATGACGCCCTCCCTCCATGGCCGCAGGCAGCGGCCTCTTTCGGGAAGCATGCGCCGGGGCATTCCCCGCGACTTTGAGCCGCGCTTGAGGACGGCTTGATTTTGGCTTGAGGTGCCGCTGATTATCCCGGCAGGAACGGAAAACCGGCTCTGATTGCGCCGTGCCGAGGGACCTTTGGCGCTTCGATTTGGCCCATTCTCGCTCGACATCCCGCGACGCGAATTGCGGCGGGAGGGCGCGCTCGTGGCGGTGGAGCCGCAGGTCTTCGACCTCATCGCCTACCTGGTGCAGGAGCGCGCGCGCGTCGTCAGCAAGGACGAAATCCTCGACGCCGTCTGGGCCGGCCGGATCGTATCGGAATCGACGCTGACCAGCCGTATCAATGCCGCGCGGCGGGCGCTCGGCGACAGCGGCGAGGCGCAAAGCCTGATCCGCACGGTTCCGCGCAAGGGCTTCCGCTTCGTCGGCGAGGTGGACGACCCGGCCACTCCTTCGGCGCCGCCGTCCCCCGGTGCGCAAGCGACCTTCCCTCACGCTCCGCGCGTCACGTTCTGCCGCAGCGCCGACGGGGTCAATATCGCGATCAGCACATGCGGCGACGGTCCACCGCTGGTCAAGGTCGGCACATGGCTGACCCATGTCGAGCACGACTGGCACACGTCGGTCTGGGGACCGCTGTACCGGCATCTGGCGGAGCGGTTTAAGCTCGTCCATTACGATCCGCGCGGCTGCGGCCTCTCCGACCAGGAACCGCAGAACATGTCGTTCGAGGGTTTCGTTCACGACCTCGAGGCCGTCGTCGACGCCGCCGGCCTGGAGCAATTCGCGCTGCTCTGCTTTTCGCAAGGTGCCTCCGTCGGCATCGCATATGCGGTGCGCCATCCGGAGCGCGTGTCGCGAATGGTCGTCGCCGGCGGCTTTCCTCTCGGCTGGCGCAAGCGCGGAAGCGCTGCGGAAATCGCAACGCGCGAGGCGATGATGACGCTGATCCGGCACGGCTGGGGGCAGGACAATCCCGCATTCCGCCAGGTCTTCACCACCCGCTTCTGGCCGGACCTGCGGCCGGAACACATCGAGGCGTTCGACGCATTGCAGCGCTACTCCGCTACGCCGGAAGGCGCAGTGCGCATCCAGGACGTCACCGGCGATTTCGACGTCACCGGCCTGCTGCCGCAGGTGACGGTGCCGACGCTCGTCATTCATAGCCGCGATGACGGCGCGGTGCCGCGCGAGATGGGACTGCTGATGGCGCGCGGCATCCCAGGCGCGCGGTTCGTCGAAATGCAGACGCGCAACCATACGCCGATGCCGCACGAGCCCGAGTGGCCGCGCTATCTGGACGAAATCTGCTCGTTCGCCGGCGCGCGTTGAGAGCGGCGGGCGCCGCTCATGTCACGCTCGCCTCGATCGCCTCCATATCGTCATCGGACAGGCCGAAATGGTGACCGATCTCGTGGATGAGAACGTGGACGATCACCGCCGCCAGCGTCTCCTCATGCTCGGCCCAGTAGTCGAGCATCGGCCGCCGGTAGAGCCACACCATGTTGGGCATCTGTCCGGTGACGGCGGCATCGGACTGGAACGGCAGACCGACGCCCTGGAACAAGCCCATGAGGTCGAACGGGTCGTCGATCCGCATGTCGCGCAGCACCTCCTCCGTCGCGAAGTCGGTGACCCGGATGACGAGATGTCCGCACATGGTGCGGAATTCGTCCGGCAGGCGGGCGAACTCCTCCCGCGCGAGCACCTCGATGTCGGTGAGGGAGGGCGCGACGAAATCGCGCCAGGCGTTCGGGTCAGCGGGAGCGTCGGCCATGGTGCCGTGACATGACGCGATCCGTGACCTCGACTCAAGGGTGCTGTTGCCGCGGCGCGGGACCTAAACTCCGATGTCATCCCGGGCAAGCGGCACCGCCGCGAGACCCGGGACCCATGATTCCCAGCCTAACGAAGCGCCGGGAAACGCGTCACAGCGTCAGGAACTCGCGCTGCATCGCCTCGTCGGCGGCGAGCGCGGCGACGGTGCCGTGCCAGCGCACCTGCCCTTTCTCCAGCGCGTAGACGCGATCGGCGACGAGTGCCGCGAAATGCACGTTCTGCTCGGAGAGAAGGATCGCCAGGCCCTGCTTCTTGAGTTCCAGGATCGTCGCCGCCATCTGCTCGACGATCACCGGCGCGACGCCCTCCGACGGCTCGTCGAGCAAAAGCAGCAGCGGATTGCCCATCAGCGTGCGCGCGACGCTGAGCATCTGCTGCTCGCCGCCGCTCATGCGGCCGCCGGGCCGGTCCGGCATATCGGCCAGATTGGGAAACAGCGCGAAGACCTTCTCGACCGTCCAGACAGGCGCCGGCCGACCGTCATCGAACTGACGCGGCGGCTGGCGGCCGACGTCGAGATTTTCCATCACCGTCAGGTCGGTGAAGATACGCCGGTCCTCCGGGGTGAAGCCGATGCCGAGGCGCGCGCGCTCGTACGGCCGCAGCGCCGCGATATCGCGGCCTGAGAAACGCACGATGCCGCTGCGCTTCGCGACCAGCCCCATGATCGATTCGAGTGTCGTCGACTTCCCCGCGCCGTTGCGCCCCATGAGCGCGACGACCTCTCCGCGCGCGACGTCGAGGCTCACGCCGCTCAGGATCTGCGCCGCGCCGTACCACGCGTCGAGCTTCTCGACGGAGAGCAAGGCGCCGCTCACGGCGGGGCCCCGGCGCGCTCGAAGGTCTTGCCGGTGCCGAAATAGACTTCGCGCACCATGGCGTCGGCGCGGATCGATTGCGGATCGCCGTCGGCGATCAGCTTGCCGCGGGCGAGAACCAGGATGCGGTCGGCATGGGCGAAGACCACGTCCATCGCGTGCTCGGTGAACAGCACCGCGACCTTGCGCTCGATGACGATGCGCTTGACCAGCGCGAGCAGGTCGTGGCGTTCACGCGGCGCCATGCCGGCGGTCGGCTCGTCCATCAGCAACACGCGCGGCGCGTTGGCGAGCGCCAGCGCCAGTTCGACGCGCTTCACGTCGCCGTAAGCGAGCTCGCGACACGCCGCATCGGCCGCATCATGCATGCCGACGAGCGCCAACAGTTCCAGCGCCTCCGCCCGGTGCCGCGCGGCGGCCGGCTTCCAGAGCCGCAGCGTTTCGCCGTGATGCGAAAGCAGCGCCATCTGCACGTTCTCGACGACGGTCATCGAGCCGAACGCCGCCGCGACCTGGAAGGTGCGCCCGACGCCGCGCCGCCAGATCGCTCGCGAGGGAAGGCCGGTGATGTCGTCGCCGTCGAGCGTTACCTTTCCGCTGTCGGGCGCGAGCTGGCCGTTGATGATGTTGAAGCAGGTGGACTTGCCGGCGCCGTTCGGACCGATCAGCGCGAGGAACTCCCCGGCCGCGAGATCGAAGCTCACGCCGTCGACGGCGCGCACGCCGCCGAAGGCCTTGGTGACGCCGCGCAGCGACAACAGCGTCATGACGCCTCCGAGGATCTCGCGCCCGCGCCGCGCCCGCGCAGATGCGAGAACAGGCCGGCTATTCCGCCGGGCGCGAGCAGGACCAGCAGCAGGATGATGCCGCCGAGCAGCGCGCGCCAATACTCCGTCTGGCGCGCGACCAGATCCTGCAACAGCGTGAAGGCCGACGCGCCGACGACCGGCCCGATCAGCGATTGCACGCCGCCGAGCAACACCATGACCAGCGCGTCGATCGAACGTCCGATCGCGATCGTCTCCGGCGAAATCGAGCCCTTGGCGAAGGCGAAGACGCCGCCGGCGACGCCCGCGGCCGCGCCGGCGATGGCGAAGGCGAGCCAGTGCACGCGCTTCACGTCGATGCCGATCGCTTCCGCGCGCAGCGGCGAATCGCGCCCCGCCCGCATGGCATAGCCGAACGGCGCGAACAGCACGCGCCGCAGCGCCAGCACACCGAGCGCCGCCAACCCGAGCGCCAGATAGAAATAGCCGGCGCGCGTATCGAACGGAGCGGACGGCCAGATGCCGACGACGCCGTTGGACCCGCCCGTCACCTCCTCCCACTGGAAGACGACCGACCAGACGATCTGCGCGAAGGCGAGCGTCAGCATGGCGAGATAGACGCCGGCGAGGCGCACTGCGAACCAGCCGAAAAAGAGCGCTCCGGCAAGCGCGACAAGCAGCGCGACGACGAGCGCCAAGGGAAACGACAACGCCAGCGTCTTGACCGCGAGCGCCGCGCCATAGGCGCCGAGCCCGAAATAAGCGGCGTGGCCGAACGAGGCCATGCCGCCGGGCCCCATGATGAAGTGCAGGCTCGCCGCGAACAGGATCGCGATCATCACGTCGATGCCGAGGACGAGCGCATAGGGCTCGCCCTTCGCAAGGAGCGGTAACAGCACCAGCACGACAAGGACGGCGGCGCCCGCGAGCTTCAGCGCCGGCGACGCCGGCCGCAGCGGCTCGTCCGTCTCCGCCGCGCCGCGCACCGCGGCCTGCGGCTGGCCGAGCAGCCCGTAGGGGCGCACGATCAGCACCACCGCCATCACCAGGAATTCCGCGACCAGCGTGAACTTGGAGACGTTCACCGCCACCCCCGCAATCTCGACGCCGCCGATCGCGATGCACAACGCCTTCACCTCCGCGATCAGGATCGCGGCCAGGAACGCGCCGGGAATCGAGCCCATGCCGCCGACCACCACGACGACGAAGGCGTCGCCGATGACGCCGAGATCGAGGCCAAGATTGGCGGGCTCGCGCGCCATCTGCAGCGCGCCGCCAAGCCCGGCGAGCGCCGCGCCGAGCGCGAACACGGCGGTGAAGAGAAGCGCCTGATTGACGCCGAGCGCGCCGAGCATTTCGCGGTCCTGCGTCGCCGCGCGAATGAGCCGGCCGAAGCGGGTGCGCGCGAGCGTGAGATGCAGCGCGATGAGGACGGCGATGCCGGCGGCGATCAGGAACAGGTCATATTGCGGGAACCGCCGCCCGAGGATCTCGACGGCGCCGCGCAGGCCCGGCGCGCGCGGCCCGAGAATGTCCTCCGGTCCCCACAGCCACAGCGTCGCGTCGCTGATGACGAGAAGGAGCGCGAAGGTCGCGAGCAGTTGGAACAGCTCCGGCGCGCGATAGATGCGGCGCAGAAGCACGATCTCGATCGTCGCGCCAAGCACGCCGACGATCAGCGCCGTCGCGGCGATGCCGCCCCAGAACCCGAGCGCACCGCCCACCTGTCCCGCGATCGTCGCGGCGAGGTAGACGCCGAGCATGTAGAACGAGCCGTGCGCGATATTGACGATGCGCGTGACGCCGAAGATCAGCGACAGCCCCGCGGCGACACAGAACAGCCCCGCCGCCGAGGCGAGGCCGTTGAGCGCCTGGAACAAAAGCGCGTCGAGGGTCACGGCTTATCCCTCCCCGCAGGGGAGGGTAGCTCCGAGCGAAGCGAGGAGACGGGTGGGGTCATGGCTCGGTCATATCATCCCCACCCGGCCGCCGCTGTGCGGCGTCCACCCTCCCCTCCGGGGAGGGATGCACTCACTGTCCGGCGGGTCGGAGCTTCGCGGCCTCGGCGTCGGACGGCAGCACGCTCGCGCCGTCGACATACTTGGCGTCGACCATCACACCCTTGCCGTCCTTGATCGCAAGCTTGCCGACGAAGGCGCCCATGGTCGCCTGGTGATCGCTGGCGCGGTAGACAAAGGGGCCGAAGGGGCCGTCGACCTTCAGGTCTCGGAAGGCTTCGACGAGCTTTTCGGGATCGGTCGAGCCGGCCTTGGCGATGCCGGCGGCAAGCGACTTGATGGTGGTGTAGCCGACGATGGAGCCGAGACGCGGATAGTCGTTCCAGCGCTTCTGATAGGCGGCGAGGAATGCCTTGTGCTCCGGCGTGTCGATCGTCTGCCAGGGATAGCCGGTGACGGTCCAGCCGACCGGCGTCTCGTCCTTCAGCGGGTCGAGATATTCCGGCTCGCCCGAAAGAAGGCTGACGACGAAGCGATCCTTCAGCACGCCGCGCGTATTGGCCTCGCGCACGAACTTGGCGAGATCGGCGGCGAACAGCACGTTGAAGATCGCATCGGGCTTGGCGTCGTCGATCGCCTGCACGACGGCGCCGGCATCGATCTTGCCGAGCGGCGGCGCCTGCTCGGTGACAAACTCGACGTCGGGCTGCGCCTTCTTGAGCAACGTCTTGAACGTCTGCGCCGCCGACTGGCCGTATTCGTAGTTCGGGTAGACGATCGCCCAGCGCTTCTTTTGCGCCGCGATGGCGGCGGGCATCAGCATCGCCGTCTGCATGTAGGTGGAGGCGCGCAGGCGATAGGTGTACTTGTTGCCGTTGGCCCACGTGATCTTGTCGGTCAGCGGCTCGGAGGCGAGAAAGAACGTCTTGTTCTTGCCGGCGTATTCAGCAACGGCGAGCCCGACATGCGAGAGGAACGTACCGGTGAGCAGCGCGACACCCTCGCGCGTCATCAGCTCTTCCGCCGCGCGCACCGCGTCGCCGGGATTGGAGCCGTCGTCGCGATGCACGACCTCGAGCTTCTTTCCGTTGACGCCGCCGGCCGCGTTAACCTCCTCGACCGCAAGCTCGATCGCCTTCTTGTAAGGCTCGAGGAATGCGGGCTGCGACTTGTAGCTGTTGAGCTCGCCGATCTTGATCGTCTGCGCATGAGCGGCCGACGCGAAAGCACCCGCCAGCGCGGCTGCGCAGGCGGCGGAGAAGAGATGACGAACCACGGTCATGGACAAATCGCCTTTTTGAAAAACCCGCGCCGCCCCCCGTCGCGGAAAATTTAAGATCACTCGCCTCGACGCGCCAGCCAGGACCGTTCCCCACCCTATCGGCGCTTATTTCGCGCCATCCCGCTTGATTCCGCCGGACGTGGCCGCCGGCATCCAGATCCCCAAATCGCGGGTGCCGGACGCTATTCAAGTCGCGCCATGAGCGCAACCCGGTGCGACGCATAGGCGCCCGCTGCGGCCGCGCTTGAACTCCCGGGCACGGCAGACGACACTCCGGGCCGCCGAGCCCATCCGGCAGGCTGTTCAAGCTCCGAGGCCGCCGGGCCTCAAAACGAGTGCGCCATGGTCGATTTCGCGACACGGGTCCACAACCACAATTACCGGTTGGATCCGATCATCCGTTCGCTGCTGGATACCGACTTCTACAAGTTCCTGATGCACCAGTTCATCTGGATGCTCTATCGGGACGTGCCGGTGAAGTTCCAGCTCATCAACCGCACGACGAGCGTGCGGCTGGCGGACGACATTCCCGAACATGTCCTGCGCGCGCAGCTCGATTACGTCAAAGGTCTGCGATTCCGCGAGAACGAAGTCGTCTGGCTCTCGGGAAATAAATTCTACGGCCGGCGCGACATCTTCCGGCCCGAATACATGGCGTATCTGCGCGAATTCGCGCTGCCCGACTATCATCTCGAAGTCGTCGACGGACAATATCGGCTGAGCTTCGAGGGAAGCTGGGCGGACGTCACGATGTGGGAGATCTATGCGCTCGCGATCTGCAGCGAGCTGCGCTCGCGCGCGGCGATGGCAAGCCTCGACAAGTTCGAGCTCGACGTTCTCTACGCGCAGGCCAAGGCCAAGATGTGGGGCAAGATCCAAAGCCTGCGGACATGGCCCGACATCCGCTTGGCCGAGTTCGGCACGCGGCGGCGCCACGGCTTCCTCTGGCAGGAATGGGTGGTGGAGGCGCTTGCCGACGAGCTCGGCCCCGCCTTCGTCGGCACGTCGAATGCCTACCTCGCCTTCAAGCATGGCTACGAGGCGATCGGAACCAACTCGCACGAATTGCCGATGGTCAGCGCCTGCCTCGCCAAGACGGATCAGGAGCTGAAAGCCTCGCAATACAAGGTGCTGGAGAACTGGCAGAAGGTCTACGACGGCGAGCTTCTGATCATGCTGCCGGATACGTTCGGGGCGACGCAATTCCTGCGCGACGCGCCGGACTGGGTCGCCGACTGGACGGGCATGCGCTTCGACAGCAAGGAGCCGTTCGCCGCCGGCGAGGAGATGATCGCCTGGTACCAGTCGCGCGGGCGTGATCCGCGCACCAAGCGCGGCATGTTCAGCGACGCGCTTGACGTCGACCTGATCGGTAAACTCCACACCGCCTTCCGCGGCCGCATCCGCGAAAGCTTCGGCTGGGGCACGCTCGCCACCAACGACTTCCGCGGCTGCCACCCGCGCGGCGCCGACACGCTCGACCCGATCAGCCTCGTCTGCAAGGTCGTGGCGGCAAACGGTCGCAGCGCCGTGAAGCTTTCCGACAATCCGGCGAAAGCCAGCGGCAGCCCCGAGGAAATCAAGCGCTATCTGCGCGTCTTCGGGCAGGACGGCTTCGACCAGCGCGCGCTCGTCGCCTGAACCATAACACTCCGGACAGATGCCCATGACCACGCAGCGCGCGAACACGACACGCCTTCTCGTCCTCGAAGGCGACGGCATCGGCCCCGAGATCATGGCCGCGACCCTCGCCGTGCTCGCTGCCGCCGACCGCCGCTACAACCTCGGGCTCGCTTACGAGAGCGCGCAGATCGGCTTTCCGGCACTGAAGGCGCAGGGCACGACGTTTCCCGACGCCGTGTTCGAGAAGGCGAAGGCGGCGGACGGCGTCATCCTCGGCCCGGTGTCTCACCAGGACTATCCGCCGGTGGCGCAAGGCGGGGTCAACCCGTCCGGCGCGCTGCGCAAGCGGCTCGACCTCTACGCCAATATCCGTCCCGCGCGCTCGCGCGAGGGCTTTCCGCCCCGCTGCGGCAAGCCGGTCGATCTCGTGATCGTGCGCGAGAACACGGAGGGCTTCTACGCCGACCGCTCGATGTTCGTCGGCAACGGCGAGTTCATGCCGACGCCGGATGTCGCGCTTTCGGTGCGCAAGATCACGCGCGAGGGCTCGACCCGCATCGCGGAAGCCGCGTTCGCGCTGGCGATGCGGCGGCGGCGCAAAGTCACCGCCGTGCACAAGGCCAATGTGCTGCGCGTCTCCGACGGGCTGTTCCTCGAATGCGTGCGCGCCGTGCGCGAACGCTACCCGCACGTGGACTACGAGGAGCGCATCGTCGACGCGATGGCGGCGCTGCTGGTGCGCGACGCCGGCGTCTTCGACGTGATCGTCGCAACCAACATGTTCGGCGACATCCTCTCCGACCAGGCCTCGGAAATCGCCGGCAGCCTGGGGCTCGCGGCATCGGTCAACACCGGCGCCGCGCATGGCGTCGCGCAAGCGCAGCACGGCTCAGCGCCAGACATCGCGGGACAGGACCGCGCCAACCCCGCCTCGCTCATCGGCTCGGCGGCGATGTTGCTCGCCTGGCTCGGGGAGCGGCGCGGCGACGCCCATTTCATCGATGCGGCGGACGCGATCGAAGCCGCGCTCGACCGCGCCATCGCGACCCCGGAATGGCGCACCGCCGATCTCGGCGGGCCGTTGGGGACGAAGGCGTTCGGCGCGCGGGTGGCCGCTCTCGTCGCGGATCAGGCGAAGCCGTAAAGCTTCTCCGGGTTGTCGACGAGCAGCCTGCGCAGCATCGCGGCATCGAAGCACGTGCGCGTGAACGCGAGCAGCCCGCGCGTATCGATATCCTGATACGGCGTTTCGCGGTCATCGGCGATCGGCTTATGCGTATGCGCCGGCGTGTGCGGCCAATCCGAACCCCAGACGACCTGCTCCGGATTGGCGTCGGCGAAGCGTTGCGCGAGCGGCACGATGCGAGGATCGACCGGATCGTCCGCGATGCGGTACGTGCCCGAGAGCTTCACCCAGATCTTTCCGCGCGCAAGCAGGCGGTGCAGCATCCGCGTGGGTGCACCGTCCTCCTCGCCCGGCTTCACCAGGCCGAAATGGTCGACGACGAGCGGCACCGGCAACGTTTCGATCGTGGAAGCGAGCGCCACGAGCGTCTCGGTCTCCGCGAAGGTTTGCAGGTGCCAGCCGTTGCGCGCGCAAAGCGCCGCAGCGGCTTGAAAGTCGCCGCGCACCGCCTCGAGCCCGCGCAGGGCGCTGCTGGCGACATTGACACGCAGCCCGCGCACGCCGCGGCGATGCAGGTCGTCGAGATCGGACCCGGCGGTGCCGGGCGCGAGCACCACGACGCCGCGCGCGCGATTCCCGAGCGCATCGATCGCGTCCATCATGCAGGCATTGTCGGTGCCGTAGACGCTCGGCTGCACCAGCACCACGCGGTCAAGCCCGATCCGCGCCAGCATCGCCTCCAGCGCGTCGCGCGGCGCATCCATCGGCGTATAGGTGCGCTCGCGCGCCAGCGGGAATGTCGCCTTCGGGCCGATCACATGCACATGGCAATCGCAGGCGCCGCGCGGCGGGAAGGTCTCCGTCATCACGCCGGGGCCTTCAGCTCGAATAAGGTCGTCGTTTCGAGCTTCTCACCAAACCATGCCGTCAGCCCCGCACGGCGGCCCTCGATATAGGTTGGGATACCGTCTTTGAGGACCATGGGGACGTCGTGTCCGGGGACGAGCAGCGTATCCGGCCGCTTCGTCCATAGCTCCCAGACGCGCTCGACGGTGCGGCGGCTCGCGTCCTCGTCCATGGTCATATCGACGCTGCGGGACAGGATTTCGGCACGGTTCTTCGCGCAATCGCCGGTGAAAAGAACGTCGCGGTCGCCGCCGGCAAGATAGAACATCATGTGTCCCGGGGTGTGACCGGGCGAATCGTAAGTCGTGATGCCAGGCACGACCTCCTGCCCTTCGCGCAACACGATGAGTTGCGGCGAGATTTTCAGTTCACGGATGTAAAGCTCCGGAATCAGCGTATGGCCGATCGGCTGCGCCGCCGCCCACGCCAATTCCGCATTGCCGATATAGACGCGCGCTTTCGGAAACATGATCCAGTTGATCGAATGGTCGTAATGCGCGTGCGTAAGGATGACGTCGGTGACGTCTGCCGTCGTCAAGCCGCGCTCCTTCAACTGCTCGACGATGACGCCGCGCATATTGAAGCCGCCGGCGTCGATCAGAACGACGCGGTCATGGCCGCGCAGGAGCGCAACGGTGCTCCAACCGAGCCCGCCGTGACAGACGGTCTTGCCGGGGAAGCCTTGGACGAGGATATCGATGGAATAATTCTGGGTGCGGATGGTCATAGGGCTATTTCAAGGGCGATGGACCGCCTGGGTCAAGCCCGGCGATGACGACGCCGGCAGGTCGGCGCGTCGCGTGAAGGACAGCCCTCATCCCGAGGAGCATCGCGCAGCGATGCGTCTCGAAGAATGGCCGCAATCTCGATCCGCTCAGGAAACCGACGCCATCCTTCGAGACGCGCCCTGCGGGCGCTCCTCAGGATGAGGGCTGTAAAAGCCCGAAACGACGCTGGCAAACCTCACACCACGCTGCGATAACGCGCGACGCAGGTCGCGAGCACATCGTCGATCGGCGCCGACCACCAGCGTTCGGAGAAAATCTCGACCTCGATAAACCCATCGAAGCCAGCCGCTTCGACGCTTGCGCGCAGGCGCGGAATGTCGATCACGCCGTCGCCCATCATGCCGCGATCGTTGAGCATGTCGCGCATCGGCACGAGCCAATCGCAGACATGGAAGGCCAAAAGCCGTTCGCGGCCGGCGCGCGCGATCTGCGCGTGCACCTCGAAATCCCACCAGATGTGGAAGACGTCGAGGGCGACGCCGAGCCCACCCTCCCCTCGCGGATCGAGGCGGTCGCAGATGTCGAGCGCCTGCCGCACTGTGTTTACGCAGGCACGGTCGGCCGCGTACATCGGATGCAGCGGCTCGACGGCGAGCGGGATACCGGCGGCGCGCGCGTGCGGAAGGAGTTCCGCGATTTCATCCTCGACCATGCGCTGCGCGGCGGCGAGGTCCTTGCTCGCCGCGCTGCCGGGCCGCGAGAACTGCGGCAGGCCGCCGACGACCAGAACAAGGCAGGGCGCGCCGAGCGCGTGCGCCTCCTCGAGCGCGCGACGATTGTCGTCACGCATCGCCTGGGCGTGCGCGGCATCCGCGGTGAACAGGCCGCCGCGGCAATAGCCGGACAGCGCGAGGCCGGTGTCGCGGATCGCCTTCGCCGCGCGATCGAGCCCGACCGCCGCCACCTGGTCGCGCCACGGCGCGACGGCGCGAATGCTATGGCGCGCGCAGGCGTCCGCGATCGCGCAAAGGTCGCCCTGCTTGCGCAACGTCGCGGTGTTGATCGAGAGCCGGCGATGATCTCGCGTGAGGTCGCGCATAAATTTCAGAACCTAAGCCGTCATCCTGAGGTGCGAGGGCGAAGCCCGAGCCTCGAAGGATGGCCGCAGACTTGGGGGCCGTCGCCCTTCGAGGCTCGGCGGCTTTGCCGCCTCACACCTCAGGGTGACGGATCATGCGTCGACGCCGCGGATCGCCATCACCGTGCGCATGCGTGCCAGCGCCATGTCGGGATTGCGCAGCAGCCCGGCGGTGTCGGCGAGGCGGAAAATCTCGGCGAGATGCAAGGTCGAGCGCGCGCTCTCCTGCCCGCCGACCATGGTGAAATGATCCTGGTGGCCGTTGAGATAGGCCATGAAGACGACGCCGGTTTTGTAGAAGCGGGTCGGCGCACGGAAAATGTGGCGCGAGAGCGGCACCGTCGGCGCGAAGATGTCGTTGAAGGTGTTGCCGTCGCCTTTCGCCAGCGCCGTCAGCGCCGCCGAGGCGGCCGGTGCGATGGCGTCGAAGATACCGAGCAACGCATCGGAGTAGCCCTGCGCGTCGCCCGCGATCAATTCCGGATAGTTGAAGTCGTCGCCGGAATACATGCGCACGCCCTTGGCGAGGCGGCGACGCATCACGATCTCCTTGTCCTTGTCGAGCAGCGAAACCTTCACGCCGTCGACCTTCGCGGCGTTGGCGTTGATGATCGAAACGGCCGTGTCCATCGCGACGTCAAGGTCGCTCGCGCCCCAATAACCAGCGAGCGCCGGGTCGAACATGTCGCCCAGCCAGTGGATGATCACCGGTTCGCGTGCCTGCGAGAGGATGCGGTCATAGACCTTGGCGTAGTCATCGGCGGATTTCGCGACCCGTGCGAGCGCGCGCGAGGCCATCAGGATGATGCGCCCGCCGGCGGCCTCGATGGCGCTGAACTGCTCCTCGTAGGCGCGGATGACGTCGTCGATGCCGCGCGCGGTTTCAGGAGTGAGATGATCGGTGCCGGCGCCGGAGAAGACGAGGCCGTCGCGCGGCTTCGCCGCCGCGACCGAACGTTTGACGAGTTCAAGCGAGGTCGGCCAGTCGAGCCCCATGCCGCGCTGCGCCGTGTCCATCGCCTCGGCGACCCCGAGGCCGAGGTCCCAGATGTATTCGCGATAAGCGATGGTGCGCTCCCAGTCGATCGCGACGTCGAGCCAAGGGTCGATCGCGGCGCGCGGATCGGACACCACATGCGCGGCGGAGAACGCCACGCGGTTGAACGGCCCTTGCGCCTTCTGCGGAAAATTGCGCGGCTCCGACAAATTGAATGTTTCAAGCGATCCGTCGGGCCGCGGCAGGCGAAGCGAGAGATTGCTGACGCGCTCGTAGCGATTCATGGGGCACCTCTCCGGCACAGGTCGCGGGCGCGGCAATTGTCGTCGATCGGCCGCCCCGCGACAAGGCCGCACCGCTCGCCCGAGCGGAACGCGATGCCGCGTTTTCTTCATGCGACCCGGTGTCCACGCCGCCCGAAAACGCTATAGAATGCCGTTACCCTCCCCGATCATGGCATCCCCTATGGCTCGTATTCTGCTCACCCACACGCCCGAGATGCGGCGCAACTACTACGGCGACCGGGCGCTCGCCGCGCTGCGCAAGCATGGCGACGTGATCCTTCATGAAGGCGCGGAGACGCTTGCCGGCGCACGTCTCGTCGAAGCGGCCAAGGGCTGCCAGTTCATCGTCGCCGACCGGGCCACGGCGGGACCGCCGGAGGTGTTCGAGAATTCGCCGGATCTCATCGCGTTCCTGCGCGTCGCGGTCGACATCAGCACCATCAACGTGCCGGCGGCGAGCAAAGCCGGCGTGCTCGTGACGCAGGCGACGCCGGGCTTCATCGCCTCGGTCACCGAAATGGCGCTCGGCTTCATGATCGACCTCGGCCGCGGCATCACCGAGGCGACGAACGCCTATCGCGCGGGCCAGGAGATGGAGCCGCGCATGGGCAACCAGCTCAAGGGGGCGACGCTCGGCATCATCGGCTACGGCGCGATCGGGCGGAACCTCGCGCCGCTCGGCGTGGCGCTCGGCATGACGGTGCTGGTCAGCGATCCGTACCAGACGATCGCGACGCCGGGCGTGACGCAGACCGATCTTGAGACCCTTCTGGCGCAATCCGACTACGTCGTCTGCCTTGCCATCGCCAACAAGGACACCGAGAATCTGATGAACGCGCCGGCGTTCGCGCGCATGAAGCCGACGGCGTTCTTCATCAACATGTCGCGCGGCCAACTGGTCGATGAGGACGCGCTGGAGCAGGCGCTCGACCAAAAGAGGATCGCCGGCGCCGCCATGGATGTCGGCCGCGCGCCAGACCAGCGCCCGTCGATGCGCCTTGCGAAACGCAGCGACGTGATCGCGACGCCGCACACCGCCGGCCTCACGCCGCAGGCGGCCGAGCACCAGGCGTTCGACACGGTGAAGCAGGTCGGCGAATTGGTCGCAGGGCGCGTGCCGCCCGGCGCTGTCAATGTCAAAGACGCGACGCGGCTGTCGCGGTTGAAATCCTGAATTGGCGCATTGGAGGCCCAACATGGACGCAAAAACGCAGGAGAGCGGCAAGGTCGTGATCCGTGGACCGAACGAGGGCGAGAGCTTCTGGCAGCCCGTGCCGGCCAACGGCTTCGTGCGCAACATCTTCAACGGCCGCGATCTCGGCGCGCGCAACGATTTCTCCATCGGCACGCAGACGGTGGCGCCGAACTCCTTCATCCGCGAACACACGCACGCGGATCATGAAGAGATCATCTATGTCGTCGAAGGCAAGGGCGTCGCGCGGGTCGACGGCGTCGATCATCCGCTCGAGGTCGGCTCCTGCGTCTTCCTCGGCGTCAACCGCAAGCACCACTTCCTCAACCCGCACGACGAGCCGATGACCTTCGTCGTCCTGTTGATGCCGGGCGGGCTCGACAAATTCTTCGCCGAGATCGGAAGAAAGCGCACTCCGGGGGAGCCGGCGCCGGAGCCTTTCCCGCGCCCGGAGAACATCGCCGAGATCGAGGCGCGCACGGTGTTCGGCTGGGTCGACGCCAGCTTCAACCGCAAGACATGAGCGCCGTGGAGACTTCGGTGCTGGAGACGGACGACGGCGCCCGCCTTGCCGTTGACGTCAACGGCAAGGCGTCGGGGACGCAGCCGGACCTGCTGCTGGTGACGGGGCTTGGCGGCACGTCGGCGTTCTGGGCGCCGCTGGTGGCGCCGCTCGCCGAACGCTTCCGCGTCATCCGCCTCGACCAGCGCGGCGTCGCGCGCAGCACACGCGGCGGCGCGGCGAAAGTCGACATCGACGTGCTCGCCCGCGACTGCCACGCGGTGCTCGCGCATGTCGGGGCGACGCGCGCGGTCCTGATCGGCCATTCGACGGGCGGGGTGATCCTGCAGACCATGGCGCTACAGAACGAAACGCCGATCCGCGGGCTGATCCTGAGCGGCACCTGGCTCAAACCGAACCGCTACATGACGGAACTGTTCACGTCGCGCAAAGCGGTATTGCAGCAGTTGCCGCAGGCCTATGCGGCGCAGCTCGCCTTCGCCGCCTATCCGCCGGAATGGCTCAACAGGAACTGGGATCGGCTCGATACCGCGGTCGCCGGCGCGCTCACCGATCCGGCGGCGCGCGAGGCGATGCTCGAGCGCATCGACGCCATCATCGCCTACGACCGCAGCGCCGAGGTCGGGCGGATCAAGGCGCCGCAACTGATCCTCGGCGCGGAGGACGATCTCATCGTTCCGGCGTTCCTGCAGCGCGACCTGATGCAGGCCTTCCCGAAAGCGCAGTCGCACTTCTTCGCCACCGGCGGCCACTTCTTCCCGATCACGCAGGCGAAGGGGTTTCTCGCGCAAGTGCGGACGTTCGCCGAGAGGCGGAGCGACTGACGCAGCTCGTTGGAGAGTCGTGCGCTCTCTCTCCGTCATCCTGAGGTGCTCGCGCAGCGAGCCTCGAAGAATGCACGGCCAATGTCCTCGCGACCGAGGCCGTCATCCTTCCAGGCTCGGCGTGAGTACGCCTCGCACCTCAGGATGACGGGTCGTTACTTAAACCAGACTGCGCTTCATCTCTCCCTGTGGGGAAGATCAGAACCCCGGGCAGATATAGCCGGTGCCGCTCGGCGCATGGAAGCAGCCGACCGATTCCGGCAGCAGGTACTTCGGCAGCCACAGCACCACCTGCGGGAAGAAAATGCAGAAGGCGATGGTCGCGAAGAACACGAGATAGAGCGGCAGCGTCCGCACCACCGCCTTCGTGAAGCTCACCCCGACGAATTTCGACGCCATCAATAGCGATATGCCATAGGGCGGCGTGATCAGTCCGAACGCCAGGGTCACGACGATGACGACGCCCATGTGGACGGGGTTGATCTCCCCGAGTTGCGTCAGCACGCTGATGATCGGCATGAAGATGATGATCGCCGGAATGGCGTCCATGAAGTCGCCGATGATCACGAACAGCACCACCAGCAGGAACATGATCATCAGCGGATTGGTGCCGGCAACCTCAGAAATCCAGCCGGAAACGACATCGGGCCCCTTCAGATAGGCCAGCATCCAGCCGAAGGCGGAGGCTGCCGCGACGGCTGCGAGCGGGATGGAATAAAGAAGCCCGGCATTGGCGAAGTCGGTCGCCAGATGCTTGATGTGCTTGCGGTTGAGCAGCGGGATAAGCACGAACGTGATATAGGCGACGGCGATCAATCCCGCCTCGGTCGGCGTGAACAAGCCGGAGAGGATGCCGCCCATGATGATCACCGGGATCATCAGCGGCAGCGCGGAGAGCTTCAGGGCTTCGGTGAATTGGCCGAAAGTCGCGCGCTCGCGCTTGACGCCGATCGGACCGAAGAAGCGATTGAAGATCATGATGCCGAAGCCGACGAGCAGGCCCGGGACGACGCCGCCGAGGAACAGGCCGCCGATCGAAACGTTGCCGGTAGCGCCGTAAACAACCGCCATGATGCTTGGCGGAATAAGGTTCGCGATGGTGGAGGCCGAGGCGATGACCGCCGCCGTGTAGTCGCGATCGTAGCCCTCCTTGTCCATTTCCGGGCCGACGGTGCGCGCAAGCACGGCGACGTCGGCGGTGGATGAACCTGATATGCCGGCGAAGAACATGCTGAACACGGCGACGATCTGCGCCAAGCCGCCGCGCATGTGCCCGACCAGCGTCTGCGCCAGCACGATCATGCGATGCGTGACATTGGCAGACGTCATCAACTCGCCGACGAGCAGGAAGAACGGCACCGCAAGCAGCGCCTCGGTGTCGATGCCGTGGAACAACTGGCCGATGATCGAGCTGAAGCTCACATGTGTCATGTAGACGGCGAACAGCACGCCCGAAATGATCGCGAACGCGACCGGCACGCCGGCATAACCGAGACCCAAGAAGATCGCGGCCATGCAGAGGATGATCCATCCGTTACTCATGGTGGGTCTCCGCCACGTGAGATTCGCCGGAGCCGAAGCCGTTCTTCAATCCGTTGACGAGTTGCTCGATCTCGAACAAGGCAATGAAGGCGCCGGAGACCGGAACGATGATCGTGTAGTAGCCGAGCGGGATGAGCGACGGCATGCGGAAGCTGCCCATGTCGTTGAGGAAGTTCTCCCAGCCGAAGATGATCATGAACATCGCCACGATGAAAACGACGACGCGGGAAAAGACTTCGAAGGCGCGCCGTGCTTCCGGACTCAGCGTGCTTACGATCTCGGTCAGGTACATGTGCTCGTTGCGCCGCGCGGCGAGCGCCATGCCGATGAAGACGCCGTAGGCGAAACAGCCGGTGGTGACTTGCTGCAACCAGAGCCAGGGATAGCCGATCTGTCGCGTGATCACGTCGAACAGGACAGACAGCGAAAACCCGATGATGGCGGCGCCGCCGGCGACGTAGAGGAATGCTTCCAGGCCGTCGAGCGCCGGCCATTTGAGATTGCGCTCTCGCGCAGAAACAAAAGGTTCAGACCACACGGCGCCCCTCCCTTGCGCTGAAGACACAAAAAGGCTGACGCCGGCCCATGCCGGCGTCAGCCTTTCGCCACGGCTATTTTACGTTGCGAACCATGCCGAGGATCTTCACGGCATGCGGACCGAGCTCTTTCGCGAGTTGATCCTGGACCGGCTCCGCGGCCTTTATGAAGCCCGACTTATCGACATTTTCGACGATCTTGACGCCGAGTTTCTTTAGCTTCTCGCCGGAGTCTTTCTCGAGCTGCAGCGCCTTTGCCGGCTCGACTTGGCTCACATAGTCGGCGGTGTCCTGAACCCACTTCTTCTGCTCGTCGGTCAGGCTGCTCCAGGTCTTGTCGCTGACCCAGATGCAATTGTTGTTGGCCTCGTGCTCCGTCATGGAGAGGATGGGGGCGACCTCGTAATGCTTGTTCGACATGTAGACGTTGACGCCATTCTCGGCGATCTGCACGACGCCCGTCTGCAGCGAAGTGTAAACCTCACCGAAGGGCATATGCACCGTCTGCGCGCCATAGGCGGGGAAGTGCGTGTCCTCCGTCTTCGTCGCCTGGACGCGCACCTTCTTGCCCTTGATGTCGTCGATCGATTTGATCTCCTGCTTCGAATACATGTTGCGCAGGCCCATGGTGATGAGGCCGAGCACATGCGCGCCCTGCACCGATTCCGTGATCATTTCACGGAAGGCTTTGGAAATCCCCGGATCGGCGAGCACCTTCTTGAGGTGATCCTGATCGCGGAAGATGTAGTGCAGCGAGAACACGCCGGCTTGCGGCGCTGCCGTGGAGGCGTTTGCGGTCGAGGTAATCACGAAATCGATGTCGCCGGCCCGCATCTTCTGGAGCATCTGCGGCTCCTGGCCGAGCTGCGCCGCCGGGAACTGATCGACCGAGAACTTGCCGCCGCTAAGTTCTTTCAGCTTGGCCGCGAAGAGATCGCCGGCAACGCCATACGCGGTGGATTTCGGTTGATCGTAAGCAAAGGTGAATTTGCGCTCCTGCGCCCGAGTGTCGCCGGTCGCGTATGCAAGCGCGAGAATGCCGACGCCGAGACACAGGAATCGTCTAGTCGCAACGCAATTCCTCATCGAACCCCTCCCAATCGTCCTTATGCATCTTGCTTGTATCGACTTATAGGATGACATGATCCGCGCCACGGCGAACGAGAGTCAAGTTAAGTTGCAGGCTCGCGCGATTTTTTTTGTCTGACAACTTTGTTAGTACGCGCCGCTCCCAGGATGGAGCCCATTGCCGCCAGGCCGAGCGATGACGTCGTGGATGCGCCAAACCACGCCGCTGCCCACCGGGTTGACGCTGGCAAATCTTGCGCGCCACGGCGGACCGCCGAGCCATCGACGATGCATCGCCGGCGAAGTCGTGGCAGCCCGGGCGAGCGTCGACATGCCCGTTAACAGTGTCGTTTCAAGAGGATAGGCGCAGTCCACGCGGGCGCGAGCGGCCTTTTCGCAACCGCAGGTGGCGCAGGAAAAGCTCTCCACGTTGCCCTGGATATATGGCGGATCAAGTGCCCGCGGCATCCGCTTTCTTCGCAGTGGCGAAGGCGAAACGGACGCATCGCAGCGGCACAATGCAGACTTGCACCTGAGTCAGTTTTGGGACAGAACAAACAGGCGGAATAGGCTATTCCGCCACCGCAATCGGCTACGAAGGATCGCGACAATGGGACGTTTCAAAGGATTCGAGCCTGCCGGCGTTATCCCGGCGACGCTGCTTGCCTTCAACACGGACATGTCGATCGACGAGGCCGAGACGCGGCGGCATCTCACGCATGTCGCCGGCACCCGGGGCATCACGGCGATCACCGTCAACGGCCACTCCAACGAGGTGCATGCGCTGAACTTCGAGGAGCAGCAGCGCGTCCTCGCCTTCTCGCTCGCGGCGGTCGGCGACAAGCTGCCGCTGATCAACGGCGTCTATGCCGACGGCAGCCTCGAGGCGGCGCGCATCGCCAAGATGGCCGCCCAGGAAGGGGCCTCGGGCCTGCTCGTGTTCCCGCCGAACAGCATGGTGTGGGGCGGGCATCTGCGCCCCGAAATGGCGATCGAGCACTTCAAGCGCATCGCCGGCGAGACCGACCTGCCGATCATCCTGTTCCAGTATCCGATGGGCACCGGGCTCGGCTATCCGTTCGAGACGCTGCTCAAGGTGTTCGAGGCGGTGCCGACCATCCGCGCGATGAAGGACTGGTGCGCCGACCCGCAATTGCACGAGAAGCACACGCGCGAACTGCAGTCGCTGTCGAAGCCGGTGACGCTGCTGACGACGCACAGCGCCTGGCTGATGGGCTCGCTGACCATGGGCGCCAAGGGGCTTCTCTCCGGCGCCGGCAGCGTCGTCGCCGACCTGCAGGTGGCGCTGTTCGAAGCCGTCCAGGCGAACGATCTCGTCAAGGCGAAGAAGATCAACGACCGGCTCTATCCGATGCAGCAGGCGTTCTACGCACCGCCGTTCCTCGACATGCACAACCGCATGAAGGAGGCGCTGGTGCTGCTCGGCCGCATGAAGCAGGCGGTCGTGCGCCCGCCGCTGATGAAGCTCTCCGACGCCGAGATCGCGCAACTCAAGGCCGCGATCGCGCAAGCGCAGATCCAGCCGGAAGGCGCCTTCGCCGTCGCCGCCGAATAAGCGGCCGCCGGCCCGCGACGATCCGCAGCCTTCCCTCGATCACGGGGGAAGGCTGCGCCATGTCTGATTGACGACCCTTCGCTTTCTCCCCTCTATGAGGGACTTGCTCCGCTCCATCATCGCCTCTCCGACAAGAGACCGCCACATGCTCGACCTGCTGAAGGGAACCCGCGTCGTCAGCTTCAACCACTTCCTGTTCGGCCCGATGGGCGTGCAGGCGCTCGCCGATCTCGGCGCCGACGTGATCGCGATCGAGACGCCGCAGGGTGGCTGGCAGCGCCACTGGAGCAGCGGCGACCAGTGGCACGACGGCCAGGGCATGCTGCACCTGTGCACCAACCGCAACAAGCGCAACCTCGCCATCGACCTCAAGTCGCCGAAGGGCAAGGAGATCGCGATGGCGCTGGTCGACAAGGCCGACGTCGTCGCGGAGAATTTTCGCCCCGGCATCATGGAGAAGCTCGGCTTCGGCTACGAGACGCTGAAGGCGCGCAACCCCTCGCTGATCTATGCCTCGGCGTCAGGTTACGGGCCGGACGGTCCCTATGTCGAGAAGCCGGGGCAGGACTTCCTGGCGCAGGCGCTGTTCGGGCTCATGGCGATCACCGGACAGGAGCAGACAGGGCCGCGGCCGGTCGGCGTTTCGGTCGTCGACCATCACGGCGGCGCGCTGCTCGCCATGGGCATCTGCGCCGCGCTGGTGCGGCGCGGGCGCACGGGCCAAGGCTGCCGCGTCGACGCGAGCCTGATGCAGACGGCGCTCGACCTGCAATCGGAGTCGCTCACCGCCTGGGTCAACGCTCCGGAGCGGCCGAAGAAGATCAACTCCTACAAGCATGTCGGCGGCTGGTATTACGCCGCGCCCTACGGCGTCTACAAAACCGCCGACGGCTATCTCGCGCTGTCGCTCGCGCCGCTCGCCACCATCGGCGAGGTGATCGAGGAGCCGAAGCTCGCGAACTACACCGAGAAGGACACCTGGACGCGGCAGGACGAGATCACCGACATCATCGCCGCCAAGTTCGAGACGCAGCCGACCGCGCACTGGACCCGGAAGCTCGAGGCGCTGAAGGTGTGGCACGCGCCGGTGCAGGACTATGCGGCCATACTCGACGATCCGCAGGTCGCGCACATGAAGTCGCTGGTGACGCTGCCGGGCGGCGGGCCGACCGCCAAGCCGGTCACGCTCGTCAACCACCCGGTGCTCTATGACGGCGAGGCGGCGGAGATCAAGCTGCCGCCGCAGCGGCTCGGCGCGCAAACGGAAGAGATCCTGAAGGAACTCGGCATCGCCGACGGCGAGATCGCGTCGCTCGCCAAGGAAGGCGTCGTCAAGCTCGCCGACGCGTAAGCGTCGGCGGCATCACCCCGGATCGAACGGATCGAAGGACATTTCGGATGAGCGATTTCTACGTCAAGATCGGCGACAGCGTGAGCTTCGCCAAGACCGTCGGCGAGACCGACGTCTACATGTTCGCCGGCATCACCGGCGACTTCTCGGTCAACCACGTCAACGAACAATATATGGCCGGCTCGCGCTACAAGCACCGCATCGCGCACGGCGCGCTGCTGGTCGGCTACATGTCGACGTGCTCGACGATGATGATCGACAAGAGCAAGGGCACCGAAGGCGACGAGACGCCGGTCTCGCTCGGCTATGACCGCATCCGCTTCCTCGGCCCCGTGTTCATCGGCGACACGGTGACGCTCACCTACACGGTCGCGGAAGTCGACCCGGTGAAGCGCCAGTCGATCTCCGACCTCAAGGTCATCAACCAGAAGGGCGACCTCGTCGCCATCGGCCGTCACGTCATGCGCTGGACGAAGGACAAGGGGTGAGCATGTCCATGCGCCTCAAGGACAAAGTCTGCGTCGTCACCGGCGGCGGCTCGGGGATCGGGGAAGCGACCTGCGTCCTCTTCGCGAAGGAAGGCGGCAAGGTCGTCGTCGCCGACAAGAACAAGGCGAACGCAGAAGCCGTCGCCGCGCAATGCGCGAGACACGGCCAGGCGCTGGCGCTCGAGGTCGACGTCGCCAAATCCGCCGACATCAAGCGCATGGTCGACGAGACGGTGAAGGCGTTCGGACGCCTCGACGTCCTCGTCAACAATGCCGGCTACGGCATCCCGGCGAGCGTGCTGGAGACCGACGAGGACGCCTGGGACGCGCTGATGGCCGTCAATGTGCGCGGCGTGTTCCTGTGCACCAAGTTCGCGATCCCCGAAATGGCGAAGAACGGCGGCGGCACGATCGTCAACACCGCCTCGATCGTCGCCGCGGTCGGCATCCGCAACCGCGCCGCCTACGTCGCCTCGAAGGGCGCGGTCGCGGCGCTCACGCGCGCGGTCGCGGTCGACCACGTCGGGCTCGGCATTCGCTGCAACGCCATCGCGCCCGGCACGATCGAGACGCCCTACTTCAAGAACATCATGGACAAGAGCCCGAATCCTGCCGACGCGCGCAAGGCGCTCGAGTCGCGCCAGCTCATGAACCGCATGGGCACGCCGGATGAAATCGCCGCCGGCATGCTGTTCCTCGCGAGCGACGAGAGTTCATTCGCGACCGGGACGATCCTGACGATCGACGGCGGGCTTACAGCGATTTAGGTTTTTGCCCTCCCCTTGCGGAGGGATCGACGATGCCAAGCCCGCAGGTGGGTCAGGTCCGCGAACCCCAAACCGCAACCCGATTGAGCGAAGCGAATCCAGGGTGAACAGTGAGCCGCGGCAACGCATCCCCGGATGTCGCTGACACTCCATCCGGGCTACATTTGCCGCGAAGCAAGACGTGGATCGGCCAGGGCACTCCGGATCAAGTCGGGGGACGGCCATGACGGGGAATACGGAAGCTCAGGGGACAGATTGCATGACACGCGTCAGTGACCTCGACACGCCGGCGGTGACGATCGATCTCGACGTGGTCGAGGCGAATATCAAGCGCGCACAGGGCATCCTCGACGCGCAGGGGATCGCCAACCGGCCGCACATCAAGACGCACAAGATCCCGGCGCTGGCGAAGAAGCAGATCGCCGCCGGCGCCGTCGGCATCACCTGCCAGAAGCTCGGCGAGGTCGAGGTGTTCGCCGACGCCGGCGCGGCCGACGACATCCTGCTCACCTACAACATCATCGGCGAGGCGAAGACCGAGCGGCTCGCGGCGCTGATCAAGCGGCTCAAGCGCCTCGCCGTCGTGCTCGACAACGAGGTGGTGGCACGCGGCCTGTCGGACGCCGCGAAGCGTCACGGCGTCGACATCCGCTTCCTCATCGAGTGCGACACCGGCTATGGCCGCAATGGCGTGCAGAGCCCACAAGCCGCGCTCGACCTCGCGCGCGCGACAATGACGCTGCCGGGCCTGCAATTCGAAGGGCTGATGACGTTCCCGACCGCGAAGCCGGAGACGCGGCAGTATCTCGAGCGCGCGCTGCAGCTTCTCAAGGGCGCCGGCATCCCGGTGCCGGTGGTCTCGGGCGGCGGCTCGCCGTCGCTCAAGGGCGTCGCGGATTTTCCCTTCCTCACCGAGTATCGCGCCGGCACCTACATCTACAACGACGTGATGCAGGTCACCGCCGGCGCGGCGACCTGGGACGACTGCGCGCTGCGCGTGCGCGCGACGGTGGTCAGCCATCCGACCGAGGATCGCGTGATCTTCGACGCCGGCTCGAAGGTGATGACCTACGAGCAGTATTACGCCAAGGGGTTCGGGCGCATCGTCGAATATCCCGACGCCGAGGTGACCGGCTTCTCGGAGGAGCACGGCAACGCGGATTTCTCAAAGAGCGCGAAGAAGCCGCGGATCGGCGAAGTGGTCAGCATCATCCCCAACCACTGCTGCGTCGTCACCAACATGATGGACGAGGTCTACGGCATCCGCGGCGATACGGTGGAGGAGGTTTTCCCCGTCGCCGCGCGCGGCAAGGTGCGGTAGGCGCCGACTGTCGCCCTGAGGGCGAGGCGCGTTTGCGCCGAGCCTCGAAGGACGACGGCCTCGGTCGCGAGGACATTGGCCGCGCATCCTTCGAGGCTCGCTGCGCGAGCACCTCAGGATGATGCTGATCGCCTTACAAAATCTGATCGAGAAACTGCTTGGTGCGCGGGTCACGCGGGTTGGCGAAGAATTCCTTCGGCGGCCCGCGCTCGACCAGGATGCCGCGGTCGGTGAAGTAGACTTGATCCGCGACCTCGCGCGCGAAACCCATTTCATGGGTGACGAGCACGCAGGTCATGCCGTCCTGCGCCAACTCGCGGATGGTGATGAGCACCTCCTTCACCGTCTCCGGGTCGAGCGCGGCAGTGACCTCGTCGAACAGCATCACGTCGGGGTTCATCGCCAGGCTGCGCGCGATCGCGATGCGCTGCTGTTGCCCGCCGGAAAGCTCGCCCGGATACGCGTTCTCCTTGCCTTCGAGCCGCACTTTGCGGATGAGCTTGCGCGCCAGCTCCTCCACCTCCGCCTTGTCCCGCCTGAGGACGTGAATCGGCGCCATCATGACGTTCTGCAACGCGGTGCGGTGGGGAAAGAGGTTGTATTGCTGAAACACCATGCCGACCTTGCGGCGCAGCGCCAGCTTGTCGAGCTTCGGATCGTTGACCTCCTGCCCTTCGACCAGGATCGAGCCCGAGTCGATCGGCACCAGCGCGTTGATGCAACGGAGCAAGGTCGACTTGCCGGAGCCGGACGGGCCGATCACGCAAATAACCTCGCGCTTGGCGATGTCGAGCGAGACGCCGTTGAGCACCGTCAGGGCGCCGAACGACTTCTTCACGTCGCGGACGCGGACGAGCGGTTGGTCGGGAGTCCAGGTGTTCGTCATCGTCGCTCCATCAGCGCACCTGAAAACGCCGCTCGAGCGCGACGGTCGCGCGCGCGATCGGGTAGCAGTAAAGGAAGAAGGCGAGGAGAAGATAGAGATACATCGGCACGAGCAATTCGGTGCGCCCCTCCGAGGAGAGGATATCACCGGTCAGCGTCATCGCCTCGCTGACGCCGACGACCGAGGTGAGCGGCGTCGCCACCGTCAGGATCGCATACAGGTTCATCCACGGCGGCGTCATCCGTTTCACGCATTGCGGCAGGATCACCATGCGCAACGTCTGGCTGCGGGTGAAGGCCATCGCCTCCGCCGCCTCCCATTGGCCGTAGGGTATGGAGCGTACGGCGCCGCGGACCAGTTCCGAGACGTTCGCCATCACCGGAAGCGAGAGGCCGATGGTCGATTTCAGCCAGCCCGGCAGCGAGATCGTCGTGCCGGCGACGCTGATCTCGAACGGCATCAGCAACATGCAGTAGAACAGCAATACGAGCCACGGCGAGTTGCGGAAGAACTGCGTCACCGCCCACGACGTGCTGCGCACCGGCGCGCGCAGTGAAATCTGGCCGAGGCCGAGCGGTATGCCGGCGACGGTGCCGATCGCCATGGCGAGGAAGCTCATCGCGATGTTGAGCGCAAAACCTTGCGCGAGAAGCGGCGTCCATTTCCACAGCGTCGCGAGGATCGATGGGGCTGACGGCGCCGATTGCGCCTGCGCGACGGTCGCGGAGAGGACGAAAACCACGGCGAGGAACGTACCGTGCCGCGCGCTCAGCCGCCATTTCGCGCGCTCGCCGCCGCCGATACGGAAGGGCAACAGGACGGGAAGATCGGTGCGGGCGCTTCCATTCCGCGCGAGCGAATACCCCGTTCCGCCACCGCGTTCGGATGCCGCGGCTCCTGCGTTCCCTCCCCCACAAGGGGGGAGGGAGGAGTCTGGCGCACGCGTGTCGCCCATCCTCGGCAACGTGTCCGGCATGCTAGCAGCAACGGCTTTATGCGAAGCGCGCCCATCGCTCATGTCGGCATGTATCCCGGCACGCGCATGGCGCGCTCCCAGCGCCCCATGACCAAGACGAGGATGCCGACGAGCGCGACGTAGATGATGAGCAGCACGTTCATCATCTCCGGCACGTTGGATTCATCGGACCATATCTGGTTCGCGACGTAGAGCATTTCCGGCACGGCGATCGCGTAGGCGATCGTCGTCGTCTTCACCAGATTGACCAAATTGTTGTTGAGCGCCGGCAGGCTGATGCGGAAGGCGAGCGGCAGGATGACGTGGATATAGGCTTTCAGCCGGTTGTAGCCGAGCCCCTCCGCCGCCTCCACCGTCTCCTTCGGCACCGCCTCGATTCCGGCGCGGAAAATCTCGACGTTGAAGGCTCCCGCGTAGAACGAGAGGCAGATCGCCGCCCAGGTGAAATTGGACACGAGGGGAACGGTAAGGCCGTTTCCGGTCGAGACCTTCAGGTAGCTGCCGAGGGCGAAGTAGAAAAAGTAGAGCTGCACCAGCGGCGGCGTGTTGCGGAAAAATTGGATGTAGCTTTGCGTCGCCAGTCGCAGGAACCGAAACCGCGAGCCCTGAATCCATGCGCCGATCACGCCGATGACGACGCTGGCGACGAGACAGATGCCCATCAGGCGAAGCGACGTCAGGAAGCTGTTGAAAAAACGCACGCGATCGAACGCGTCGTAGAAGATCGTCAGCTTGATTCCGGTCGTCTCATAGAGAACGCGGAACCAATCCCAGAGCGGTGAGAGGTCCATCAAACCCGCGATACATACGAGGCGAAAGAGCCGTCATCCCGAAAGGCTCGACGCACCGCGCCGAGCCTCGAAGGATGCAAGCCCGGGCCGCCGCCCTTCGAGGCGCGGCCCATGGCCGCGCGTCTCGGGGTGACGGAATGGGTCACGCAATTGCGCGACGTGCGCGGGCTGTCAGCTCTTGCCCTTGGCCTCGTCGTGCATCTTCTTGAGGAACGCCGACGGCGGGATCTTCCACTCCTTCTCGAGCGCGATGAAGCGGCCGCTCTTGTGCTCGTCTTGGACGAACTTGCTCACGAACTTGCCCCACTCGCCCTCGCGCTCCTCGAGCTTCACCGCCATGCCCCACGGCTCCTCGAGGATGGTCGGCAGCGACATCTCGAAGTCCTTCCACTTCGGGTCGGCGAGACGCTCGGCGAAGGCCGTGTCGTCATAGACCCAGCCGATGCAGTTACCCTGCAACAGCGCGGTTTCGGCCTCGGTCTGCCCCTTGAAGGCGACGATGTCGGCGCCGTATTTCTCGGCCACCGGCTTGTTGTACCAGGCGCCCTGGATGCCGCAGACCTTCTGGCCTTTGAGCTGCTCCCATTTCTTCAACGCGGCTTTCTTGTTGCCGAGCACGTTCACGCCCGATGCGTAGTAGAGCGGATCGATGATACCGACGACCTTCCGGCGATCCGGCTTGTCGTTCATGGTGGCGATCATCAGGTCGATCTTGCCCTGCTGCAGGAACTGCATGCGGTTCGACGAGACGACGGGCTCGAGCTCCAGCTTCACGCCAAGCTTGTCGGCCACGTCCTTTGCAATGCTCGGCTCGAAGCCGACGATCGCGCCGGAGGGATCCCGAAATCCGAAGGGCTTGTAGTCGGCCTTCACGCCGACGACGAGAACGCCACGTTGTTTGATCTTTTCAAGCGTCTGCGCCGCAACCGGTGCCGCAGCGAAGGCAGCCGACAACGCCGCGACGGAAATGACGGCCATAACTCTGTTCAACATGATTCCTCCACATGGATGAACGCGTACACGCAAGACGCAGGCCAGACGCCCCGATCAGGCCATGTTTGGACGCATTCTGATCAAAGGCTAGCGCAGACGCGCGGCGTTGCCCATAGGCTTTAAGGCGGGCGACGGGCGAGCCTCTGAAGGGCATCCCCGCGAAAGGCGAGGATCCAGAACCCCCGCCCAGTTCTTTCGCTCAGCCAGCGTTTACGGGGCTCCGCCGGAGCCTGTGCTCGGGCCCGGCGAAGCCGGACCCGCGTGCGGGGACGACGCTGGGAGAATGGGTCAACGCGCCCCGCAGAGCCGCTCCGCCAAAGCGCGGAAGGCGGCCAATTGATCGGCCTTGAGGTCGCGCTTCTCGTCCCGGCCGACGAAAACCTTCAGCATGATCCCGCCCTCGGCATTGAAGAAGAGCAGAGAGGCGGAGGGGCGGCCCATGAACGGGCGCTCGACGAAGGCGAGGCCGTCGCAGCGCTTGTAGCGCAGGTGGCCGTGAAACCCGGTCCGCGCCATGAGATTGTAGTAGTCGCGCGCGATCTCACCATCGGGGACGGGCCCTGTGAACTCCATGATCCCGTCGTCGGTATGGACGATCACGGTCACCTCGCCCCAGCCGGCGATGTCCTTCAGCGCCGGGACGAAGGCATCGCCTGGCGCGAAGCGGCGCATGGCCTCCGGCATGGCGGTCACCACTTCGCGCGGCGAGACGTCATAGTCCTTCGCGACCTGTTCGACGATCGCACCCGGATCGTCATGCATCGCCTGCGTAAGGCTCGGTTTCACCGCAGCGGCGGACGCAACCATCGGCAATCTCCCAGTATCGAGGTCCGACGCGGCCTCCCGGGCCGCGTCGGCGGCATGTCAGGCGACGGCGCGGCCGTCCCGCAGGATCGTCTGGCGCACTTCGAAGCCCTCGAACTTTGGGTGCTCGAGGTACAGGACCTTTTTGCCGCCGCCGCTGCCGGCATTGGCGTGCGCCGCGCGGAACTGTTCCGACTTGGTCCATCCTTCGAACGCGGCTTGGCTCTGCCACACGGTGTGCGATGCGAACAGCGTGTGGTCGTCGGCGCTCGGCCCACGCAGAAGGTGAAACTCGACGAAGCCCGGCAGCGTGTGCAGTTGGCTTTCGCGGTTGAGCCACACCTTCTCGAAGTCGTCCTCCGAGCCCTTGGCCACACGAAACCGATTCATCGCGATGTACATGTCAAACTCCCTGATCAGAACCAATCGATATCATCCACTCAACGTACCCGAAAACTGATGGGCACGGTGAAGCTGACGGACCGCCCATCGGGCGGCGGCGGAAACGGCGAAGCACGGCGCACCATCGCCGTCACTTCCCGGTCAAGGCTTGCGATGCCGCTGCTGCGGGCGAGGTGCGCCGAGGTGACGCTCCCGCTTCCGCTCAATGTGAACGTCACACTCGCCACACCCTGATCGCCGCGACTGCGCGCATCGGCAGGGAACTGCTTATAGCGCGCAAGATGCGCCGCGACGATGCCGCGATAATTGCTGTTGCGCTCCGAGTGCCCGCGGCCGACACCGCCCGCGGCCGTCGATGCGTTGCTCATCGAACGCGAATTATTGCGCTCCCCGACGGCCGCGGCGCGGCGCCTCTCACGCTCCGCCTTCTCGCGTTGGGCCTTTTCACGCTGCGCCTCGCGCAGCTTGTCCTGGCGCGCCTTCTCACGGCGCGCCTCTTCGCGCCGCTTCTGGCGTTCGACCTCGCGGCGCGGCTCGGCGGCTTTCGGCTTCGGCGCCGCCGCCGTCTCGTAAACGTGCGTTTCCACCGCTTCCACGGGCTGCGAAGGATTGATGCTCGCCTGCAGTTCCGCTTCCGTGGGCTCCGGGGCCGGCGCCGCCTGCACCGGCGCGGGCGTTTCCGGCGCATCGGGCACGGGATTGACCGGCGTCACCGGCGCGGCGGCCGCGACTTCGGCCGGCTGCGATTCTATGGGCTTCTCGGATGCCACCGGCGGAGCGTTCGAGGCTTCCGGCTCGACGACCTTGGCCTGTTCGATCGGCTTATCGGTTTGCTCCGGCTCCAGCGGCGCCTCGGGCACGGGGTCCGGCGCCATCGCCGGCGCGGGCGCCGAGATATCGGACTCGCCTTTTTCCGGCGTCGGCCCGGCCGCCATATTGGCGCCGAGCATCAATTCGACCGATATGGATTCGAGACCGATGCTCGCGGCGGGCGGCGCCTCGTCGTGGAAGACGAAGTAAATGCCGGCATGAATGACCACCGAGCACAGCAGAAAGGCGGCCCATCGCCGGGCGCGTCCCAAGTCGGCGAAGCCGATCCGTTCCGCCGCCGGAACCGCGATGGCCGGAGCCTGCCGCTCGCTATTGTCGCGGCGCGCGCGAACGAACGGCACGACGTTGCCGAGGTCGTGCCCGGCCCGAAGCGCGACCGCCTGGTCGCGCGCGACCTGCCGCAGGCCGACGCCCCTGAGCTCAACGACGGGCGCCGACGCTCCGAGCGCCGGCTCCGTTCGTTCCGCTCTCAAGGTTCGGCCCAAACTCATGCGCCGTTACGTCCCCTCTGCGTCATGCGCCGAACCTGATCCGCAGCGACCCTTTATAGGTGATGCCCGGGGCCGGAAGGTAATCGAGGTAGCGCATGTATTGTTCGTTGAGCAGGTTATCGACTGTGAACGACGCCAGAATGTCGGGGGTCGGTTCATAGCCGATGTAAAGCTTAACGAGGTTGTAGGCTCGCGTTGCCGGAATGTCGGGAAGCCCGTCGCCGTCGTTGTCCGGAATATCCGACGCCGGCTTGGCCCAGACGTGGGCGTAGCGCACCGACATCGTCAGCTTCCGATCCAGCAAGCGAACGCCGAGGGTTCCGGCAACCTGATCCGGCTGGATCTTCAGGAGCGGCTGGTCGGTCGCGAGGTTGCGGCCCCGGATGTGCTGGCCGGAAACGCCGGCGAACCAGTCGCCGGCATCGTAGGTGGCCTCGCCTTCCACGCCCTCGAGCCTGGCATTCGCGACGTTACGATACTGAATGAAGCTCGGGATGCCCCACATATTGATCGGGCCGAACGCGAACTGTTCGATGAAATCGTCCACGTCGTTGCGGAAGACGTTCGCCTTGATGCGCAGCTTGTCGCCCTGCATCAGCCAGTCGTCGGTGCGGATGTTCACACCGACTTCCTTCGTGTGTCCGATTTCCGGCTTCAGGCCCGGATTGGGAACGAACTCGAAGCCGGGCTGCGCGCCCGGGAAGGACGCGAACGGCGGGTGCGCGCCGGCGACGAGCGTCTCGGTCACGGCCGGCGCGCGATAGCCTTCCGCGTAGGTGCCGTACACCGTCAGCCACGGCAGCGGCGTGATGCCGAGCGTCGTCTTCGGCGAGAGGCGGTCGCCCTCGTTGGTGACCGGACCGCCGTCGAGCTTATAGGCGTCGTAGCGCAGCGCGTTCTGCCATTCGAGCCAGGTCGAGTAGTTCGACTTCAACTGCACGAAGCCGCCATAGACATCGCGCTTGCCTGACGGCGTGAACAGATCGCCGGTGCCGGTGATGTCCTTCGACGTCACCTGATCCTGGAAATAATCGATGCCGTAGGTCAATGCGTTGCGGATCGAAGCGAGCTCGAAGCGCGACGTGTTGTGCAGGTTGAAGCCGTATGTGTCGATATTGACCGAGCGGCTGTCGCCGACGAAGCCGGTGATCGGATTGCCGGCGCTGCCGGCCGTGCCGTTGGCGATCTTCAACTGGTCCAGATGCGTCTGCGTCCAGTAGACCGTGCCTTCGGAATCGAACAGGTTGTCGTCGGGCTTATTGTAGCGCCAGCGGGCGCTGACGGTGTTGTTGTTGAGCTTCGACTGATATTGCGACTCGGCGCCGACGGTGCCGCGGCTGAGTAGCTGGCCGGTCACGAAGTTGAACTCCTGCGCGGTGGCGCTGAGCTTGATCTCATGGCCGTCCCAGGGGCGGAACGTCGCCTTGCCGATGCCGGCTTGAACCTCGGATCCGGTGTTCGGAACGAGATCGCCGTTGCCGTCGGCATAGGCCCCGTTCTTGCGGTGCACGTAGCCGGCGAAGAGGTCGACCGTGTCCAGCGGGCGCGCCGCCCAGAAGATCGAACCCAGCCCGCGCGCGGTGTTGGAGCCGATCTCGCCGTGGCCCAGAAAGCCCCATTTCTCACCGGGGCGCAGGATGTCGTCGACGTCCTTGGTCCGGATCGAAACGACACCGCCGATCGCGCCCGAGCCGTTGATATTGGCGACAGGACCGCGCACGACATCGACGCCGCCGACCAGTTCCGGATCGAGGAAGAAGGTGCCGTCCGCATTGTGGCCGGTCTGCTGAAAGTTCTGGCGGGCGCCGTCGACGACAACGGCAACGCGGCCGAAATCCTGCAGGCCGCGAATGTTGATGGACGTTCCGGGGTTGTCCCCGCGCTCCTGGAACGTGACGCTCGGCATCCCAAAGAAAATATCCGAAAGCCGCGAGGGGGCGATCTGGTTGATCTGCTCCTGGCGCACGGTGCTCACGGCGGACAGCGATTCGATCGCCTTTTCCTCCGTTTTCGTCGCGACGACCGTGATCGCGTCCAGTTCCTGCGCCGGCTGCGCGAAAGCGCGGCTCGTCGCCGCAATCGTAAGGACCGACGCGCCTAGCAAAAGCGCGCGGCCGTACTTCCCCGAAAGATACATGTGCCCCACCCAAATTCGCAGTTCGTATTGAGCTGGCGGGCGACCGCACGGGCGGGGCTAGCTGGCAAACTATGGCGTTGCTGTGATCAGCAAGTGTTGCGTTTGTAGGTCCCATGTATTAGGCACGTCAAGGAGAAGTTCTTACTCTTAAATCTTTCTAAAGAACAGATGAACTTCAGTTTGAAACAATTCCAAAGTTGGCCAATTCATGCCGAATACTGGCCGAGCCGCACTCTTACTTTGGACTAATTTGAATGAGCAAGGTCGATCCCGCCGCCGTCCCTCCCTCCGGCCACGCCAACCGGAGCGCAAGACAGACGCGCGAGATTCCGATCAGTAACGACCGGATCGAGAGTCACGATCTCTTCGTCGGCACGCGCGAAATCATCATCGGGCACGGCGAGGACGCCTACCGCCTCCGGCTGACCGCACAAAATAAACTCATCCTCACGAAGTAGGGTCGTCACATGGTGCGCGTGTCGCAAAACGGCCGTTCGGCGTGGCGAAGCGTTCTCGCCGCCGGGGCCCTATTGGCCGTCACGCTGCAGGGCGCAGCCGCCGAAGGCGTCACCGTCAAGGACGCATCCGGCCGCGAAGTGCGGGTCGAAGACGCAAGCCACATCGTTTCGATCGGCGGCGCCGTCACCGAAATCCTCTATGCGCTCGGCCTCGAGAAGAGGATCGTGGCGATCGACATCACGAGCCTGTATCCGCCGCGCGCGATGGCGGAAAAGCCGAATGTCGGTTACATGCGCGCCCTCTCGCCGGAAGGCGTGCTCGGTCTCAACCCCTCCCTCGTGCTCGCGACGGAGGGATCGGGCCCGAAGGAGGCGATCGCCGTCCTGCAATCGGCGAAAGTGCCGTTCGTCCTCGTCCCGGATCCGTATTCGGGCGAAGGCATCATCGAAAAGCTGAATCTGATCGCCAAAGTCACCGGCGAAGAGGCCAAGGGCGCTTGCCTCGCCGCGCGCGTGCGCTCCGATCTCGATGCCGTCGCGGCGCTGCGCAAGCGCATCGACAAACCGGTGAAAGTGCTTTTCGTCCTATCGTTCGTGAACGGCCGCGCGATGGTCGCGGGCCGCAACACGGCGGCCGACGGCATCATCAAGCTCGCCGGCGGCGTCAACGCGATCTCGGAATACGAAGGCTACAAGCCCATCAACGACGAATCGGTCATTGCGGCGAATCCGGATTTCGTTCTCGCGATGAATCGCGGCCCCGAGTCGCTGACCGCCGAAGCCGTTTTCGCGAACGCGGCGTTCAGCGCGACGGCGGCCAGCGCCCACAAGGCGTTCGTCTCCATGGACGGGCTTTATCTCCTCGGCTTCGGGCCGCGCACCGCGCGCGCCGCGCGCGATCTCGCAGCGGCGCTCTATCCCGAGCTGCACGCCGACAAGTTGCCGTCGGAGACGACGGGCGGCGCGGCGCAGGACTGCCCTTGATGGCAGAGCTTGCGCATCCGGCGGCGGCGCGTTCCTCGCGCAACTGGCGGCCGGGCGCGCCGGGCGCGACAGCGACGATCACCGTCCTTTGCATCGCCCTGCTCCTGTCGGCCGTCGCCTCCGCCACCGTCGGCGCCGCCGGCATTCCGCTGGAGCGGCTCATGGCGGCGGCCTTCGGAACCGGAGCGGATACGCCGCTGCTCGCGCGCGACCAGCTCGTCCTGTGGTCGGTGCGTCTGCCGCGCATTCTCCTCGCCGCGATCGTCGGCGCGCTGCTCGGCGCCGCCGGAACGCTGATGCAAGGCCTCTTCCGCAATCCCCTCGCCGATCCCGGCCTCGTCGGCGTCTCGGCCGGGGGCGCACTCGCCGCAGCCGCGGCCATCGTCTTCGGCGACCGCCTGCTGCACGCGACCGGCTGGCGTCCGCCGTTCGAGCTCCTGCCGGTCGCCGCGTTCGTCGGCTCGCTGATCGCGACCGTCATCCTTTACCGCATCGCGACGCGCGAGGGGCGCACCTCGGTCGCAACCTTCCTGCTCGCCGGCCTCGCCCTCGGCGCGCTGGCGATGGCAGGCGTCGGACTGCTCGTCTTCATGGCCGACGACCGGCAATTGCGCGATATCACCTTCTGGACGCTCGGCTCCCTCACCGGCGCGACGTGGCCGAAGGTCGCGAGCCTCGCGCCCATCGTCCTCGCGCTCGTCGTTGCGATGCCGTTCATGGCGCGCAGTCTCGATCTGCTTGTGCTGGGCGAGGCGGAAGCCTTTCACATGGGCATCGCGGTCGAGCGCCTGAAGCGCTACGCCATCGTCGCCGTCGCCGCGGCAACGGGCGCGGCCGTCTCGATTTCCGGCGTCATCGGATTCGTCGGCATCATCGTGCCGCATCTTTTAAGGCTGGTCATCGGCCCCGGGCACCGGCTGCTGCTGCCGTCGTCGATGCTGTTCGGCGCGATCCTGCTGATGATCGCCGACACCTTCGCGCGCACCGTCGCCGCGCCCGCCGAACTCCCGATCGGCATTCTCACGGCGCTGATCGGCGCGCCCTTCTTCCTCTCGCTCCTGCTGCGCCAGCGCGGCGTCTTCGGCCTATGAGCGCCGTTCTGGAAGCCGTGCGGGTCTCCGTCCAGGCGGGACGCAAGACCATTCTCGACGGAGCGAGCGTCGGCGTATCCCACGGCGAGACGCTGGCCCTGGTCGGTCCGAACGGCGCGGGAAAATCGACGCTGCTCAAGGTGCTGTCCGGCGAGCTACGGCCCGCAACCGGGCACGTCGCGCTGCACGGCAAGCCCGTCGCCTCCTACGCGCCGCAGGCGCTGGCACAGCGCCGCGCCGTCCTCTCGCAGAGCGTAACCGTCGCGTTTCCTTTCACCGTCGGCGAGATCGTCGCCATGGGCGCGGGCGACCGCGGCGGGCGGACGCGCGATGCGATGGTGGAAACCGCGCTCGCCGATGTCGACCTGGCGGACTGCGGCGGGCGCATCATCACGACGCTGTCCGGCGGCGAGCAGCAGCGTGCGCATTTCGCCCGCGTGCTCGTCCAGCTTTCCTGTGGGGAAGACCTGCACGGGCCTGGCGTGCTGCTGCTCGACGAGCCGACATCCAATCTCGATCTACGCCATCAACTCGCGCTGATCGCCGCGGCGCAACGGCGCGCCGCGCGCGGAACCGCCGTGATCGCCGTGCTGCACGACCTCAATCTCGCGGTGCTGCTCGGCAAGCGCATCGTCGTGCTGGAGCAGGGGCACATCGTCGGCGACGGCACGCCGCGCGAGATCGTCACCGACGACATGCTGGCGAAGGTCTTCAAGGTGCCCGGAGCCGTCGGCCGCGTGCCAGCGGATGTCCCGTTCGTACTGCCGCACGGAATTGCGACGGCCGCTCCCTAGTCGAGCGCGAGAGATATCGTCCCCGCGAAGGCGAGGCCCCCCGTAACCACCGACTTCGTTGCTCTCGCGAGACAGGGCGTACTGGATGCCCGCCGGAAGTCCGTACTCGGGCCGGCCGGAGGCCGGACCCGGGTGCGGGCATGACAGTCTTAGTTCAGCGTATTCTTGACGAAGGCGCCGCCCTTCATGATCGCCAGCATTCGGTCGCCCTGGCCGGTCAGGACGGCGATGTCTTTCAGCGGATCGCCGTCGACGACGATCAGGTCCGCGAAAGCGTCCGGCGCGATGACGCCGAGCCTGCCTTTCATGCCGACCACGTTCGCCGCGACCGAGGTCGCGCTGGCGATCACTTCCCGCACCGGGAGCACCTGGGCGCGGATGGTGAACTCCTCCGACTGGCGGCGATGCATGTCGCCAAGAAGGTCGGTGCCGTAGGCCATCGTCACGCCGGCCGTCCGCATGATCTCCAGCGACTTGAGACCGGCGAGACGCACATCGTCGATCTTTCCGACCGAAACCGCCGGAAGGCCGAGGCTCGCGCCCTCCTGCTTCAAGGCTTCGAACGTCACGAGCGTCGGCACCGCCCAGGCGCCGCGCTCGACCATCAGCTTCGCCGTCGCGGCGGTGATCAGGTTCGCGTGCTCGACGGACTTGACGCCGCATTCGACGCAGCGGCGAATGGCATCGTCGGTATAGAGGTGCGCGGCGACGTAGGTGCGCGCCATCTCCGCCTCCTCGACGATCGCCGTCACCTCCTCGCGCGAGAAGCCGAAGTACTGGATCGGGTCGGTCGGCGAGGCAACGCCGCCGTTCGCCATGATCTTGATGAAATCGGCGCCGCCCTTGAGCTCCTCGCGCGACGCGCGGCGGACTTCCGGAATGCCGTCGCAGATGCGGCCGAGGGAGCCGAGCTGTCGGTCGTAATAGGCGCGTTCGCGCGCATCGTAAGGCCCGCGCAAGTCGGCATGGCCGCCCGTCTGCGACAACGCCTTGCCGGAAATCACCAACCGCGGGCCGATGATCGAGCCTTCCTCCGACGCGAGCTTCAGGCCGACATCGGCGCCGCCGACATCGCGCACGGTGGTGAAGCCGCGCATCAGCATCGCATGCATGATGCCGCTCGCCCGCGCCGCGATCAGCGAATTCGGCAGCAGCGCGTTCTGTGCGAGATTGACGAGGCTGGCGATGACGTGGACATGGCAATCGATCAGGCCGGGCATCAACGTCTTGCCCTTGAGATCGATCACCTGCGCCGAACTCTTGATCGGCTTGTCGCTCACCTCACGAAAGCGATCGCCCTCGATCAACACGTTCATGCCCGTCACGGGCTTGTCAGCCGCGCCGTCGACGATGGCAGCATTTTTCAAGAGAATCATCGGACACCCCGCCTTTGCAAAATCGGCCCACTCAATACGACGCGATGCTAGCCCGCATTCACGTCGAGCAAAATGCGACCGTTCACCGAGCCCGCCTGCAGCGCGGCGAGCGCCCGCGCGAACTCTGCCAGCGGCACACGCAGTCCGATGCGCGGCTTGAGCTTTCCGGCGCCGTAAAGCTCGAAAATTTCGTGCTGCGCGGCGGCGACGCGTTCCGGCTGACGCTCGCGATAGTCCGACCACTGGAGGCCGGTGGCGGTGATGTTCTTCACCAGCAGATAGTTGCTGCGGATCGCCGGAATATCGCCCGAGGCGAATCCCACGATCACGATGCGACCGCACCAGGCGAGAGCGCGCAACGCCGCCTGATGGCCATCGCCGCCGACGGAGTCGATAACGACATCGGCGCCGCCGCCGCCGGTCACACGCGCGACCTCCTCGCGCAATCGATCGCGCAGGTCCGGCATCGTCAGGTCGACGACATCGTCAGCGCCCGCCTCGCGCGCAACCTGCATGCCGCGCGGTCCGCGCGCCGCGCCGATCACACGCGCGGCGCCGAACGCCTTCGCAAGCTGGATGCTGGCGATGCCGACGCCGCCCGAAGCACCGAGCACGAGCACCGTCTCGCCCGACTTGAAATCGGCGCGCGCCTTCAATGCGAGATACGCCGTCAGGTAGGTGAGGCCGAGCGCCGCCGCGTTCGCGAAATCCATGCCGACCGGCATCGGGTAGCAATGCGCCGCCTTCGCGCGCACGCGTTCGGCGTAAGCGCCGTATTCGACCTGGAACGCGACGCGATCGCCGATTTTCAGATCGCGCACGCCGGGCCCCACGGACACGACCGTTCCCGCACCGCACTTCCCCGGCGAGAACGGCAGCGGCGGCTTGATCTGATAGCGGCCTTCCATCACCAGCACGTCCGGGAAATTCATTTCCGAGACCACCGGCGCGACGACGACCTCACCTGGTTGCGGCGTCGGGTCCGGGCAATCTTCGAGCCTTATCCCGCCGACCGGGCCGAATTCGCGAACAAGAACTGCTTTCATTTCAGATACACCGCATTGCCGTCGCCAAGCTCCGGCGCGGCGACCGGCGTCTTCGCATCGGCGCGGAAGGCGGGTGCGATCGGCACCGGCAGCGCCGGCATCCGCGCGCCGGCGGCGTTCGTCACCGTGTGATCGAACAGGCCGCGCGCCTTGAAATGCGGATCGTTCAACGCGTCGGCGATGGTCGCCACGACGGAGCAGCAGCAATCCTTGCCGGCGAAGCGGCCGCGCCACACCTCGCCGTCGTCGCCGCGGATAATCTCGGCGCAACGCGCGAGCGTCTTCCGCGGATCGCGGCTGTCGTCGCGCAGGGGCGCATCGAGGCCGATGATCTCGCAGAACGTCTCCCAGAATTTCTGCTCGATCGGCGCGGCGGCGACGACCTTGCCGTCACGCGTCGGATAGAGGCGATAGCGCGCGGTGCCGCCGGTGACGAGCTCGGCGCCGTTGCCCGGCGGCTGGCCGGTCGCGGCGAGCTGCCCCATCGCCCAATACATGAAGGGAAAAAGGCCGTCCGTCATCGCGACGTCGAGGTAGCAGCCTTCGCCGGTGCGGGTACGGCGATGCAGCGCGAGGATGATGTTCATCACCGCCGGATAGGCGCCGCCGGCGATGTCGGCGATCAGCGCGGGCGGCACGGTCGGATGGTCGAGCCGCCCCATCGACAATGCGAGCAGTCCGGCGTCGCCGATATAGTTGAGATCGTGCCCGGCGACGTCGCGCTTCGGTCCGTCCTGCCCGTAGCCGGTGATGGCGCAATAGACGATGCGCGGATTGATCGTGCGCACGCTCTCGTAATCGAGCCCGAGGCGCGCCATCACGCCGGGGCGGAACTGCTCGACCAGCACGTCGGCGCGCTCGATCAGCGGGCGAAGCTGCGCGATCGCCGCGGGGTCCTTGAGATCGAGCGCGAGGCTCTTCTTGCCGCGATTGAGCAGCGCGAAGTTGACGCCGAAACGGCCCCATTGCGGCGTATAGGCGCGCATGTCCTCGCCCTTGCCAGGGCGCTCGATCTTGAGCACCTCGGCACCGGCTTCCGCAAGGAGAAGCGTCGCCATCGGCCCCGGCAGGAGCGTCGAGAAATCGAGAACGAGCGTGCCTTCGAGCGGGCGCATCATTTTTTCCTCCGCGCCGCCGCGACGACGGCGCGCCGCGCCGGCGCATAAGCCGCCGTGCCGTAGGTCTCGAACAAGGCTTGCGTCACGTCATGATGATGCGCGAGGCCGCCGCGCGCGACGCGCTCGATCGGCCCGTCGGGATAGCCGAGACCGAGCCGGCAGGTCAGGTCCATGTCCGCGGCGGTGGCGAGCCCTTCGTCGAGGAAGCGCAGCGCCGCGTTGTATTTCGGGCGCACGAGGCGATCGATGATGCGGCCCGCCTGATCGCCGCAGACGACGACGGTGAAGCCGGCCGCCTCGAACACCGCGCGCGCCGCCGCGAGGGCGCTTTCAGTCGTGCGCGGCTGGCGCACCAGTTCGACGAGCTGCGAGGGCGCGTCGTCGCCGTTGCGGTAGCGCGCGAAGCCGAGAACGTTTCCACCCTCCTCGCCTTCCTGCTCGCCGGTGTGCGCGCCGAGGCTTTCGGTGCCGAGCTCGACAAGAACCGCAGCTTTTTCGGGCGCCGCCACAAGCGGCGCGCCGAGATGGATGACGACGTCGGCGTCGTCCTTTGACGCGCCTGCGAGAAACGCATCGCCCTTCGGGAAGGAACGGCTCTCGCCGTTCTGCTTGATGGTGTAGCGCATGATCATGAGCCGAACATCGCTCCGCCTTCGTAATCGTAGAAGCCGCGACCGGACTTGCGGCCGAGGAGACCGGCCGCGACCATGCGGCGCAAAAGCGGCGGACAGGCCGCACGCGGGTCGAGCGTGATCGGGTAGAAGGCTTCGCACAGCCTGATCTGCGTATCGAGGCCGACGAGATCGACGAGTTCGAGCGGGCCCATCTTGTAGCCCAGGCCGACCTTGATCGCCTTGTCGATATCGGCCGGCGACGCGACACCCGCCTCCACGGCGCGGATCGCGTCGTTGTTGAAGGGCACGAGCAGCGCGTTGAGGATGAAGCCGGGCTTGTCCTGCGTCTTCACCGGCTTCTGCCCGGCGGCCTCCGTCCAGGCCCAGGCCGTCGCAAACGTCGCGTCGGAGGTGAGCAGCCCCGGCGACATCTCGACCAGTTTCATCAACTGCGCCGGCAGGCAGAAGTGCATGCCGACGACGCGCTGTGGGTGCTTGCTGCCGGAGGCGATCTCGGTGATCGAGAGTGTCGAGGTGTTCGAGCCGAAGATGGTCGTCTCCGCGCAGACGCCGTCGAGCGCGCCGAGCAGCTTCTTCTTCACGCCGAGGTCCTCGAACACCGCCTCGATGACGAGGTCGCAACCGCTAAGCGCGTCGAGCTTCGACGAGCGCGAGAGATTCGCGAGCACGCGGTCGCGCTCCTCGCCCTTCATCTTGCCGCGCTCGACCGACTTGTCGAAGAAGCCGCGCGTCTGCTTTTCCGCGCGCGCGAGCGCATCGTCCGCGGTATCGAAGCAGACCGTCTTGAAGCCGGCGCGCGCCGCGACGATGGCGATCCCTGCGCCCATCGTTCCGCCGGCGCCGCAGACGCCGACCGTTTTTATGTTTGTTGTTGTAGCCATACACTCGTTCTTTCTTCACCTCCCCTTGAAAAGGGGAGGTCGGATTGCGCAGCAATCCGGGTGGGGATCGTGGGCAGGAGACCCGAAGATGACCCCCACCCCGACCCTCCCCCTTTCAGGGGGAGGGGGTCGCTATGCGGCACCGTTCGCGAACTCTTCATCGCTTCACGAAGCCGCGGCCGATGAGCTGGCGGTGCACCTGGTTGGTGCCTTCCCAGATCTGCGTCACCTTGGCGTCGCGCATCAGGCGTTCGACGCGGAAGTCGCGCATATAACCGTACCCGCCGTGCATCTGCACCGCGTCGGTCGAGATGCGCATCGCCAAGTCCGACGCGCGCATCTTCGCCATCGACGCCTCGTGGCCGTACTCGACCTCGTTCGCCTCGACGAGATCGGCGACGTAGTCGAGCCAGCGCTCGGCCATCGCGAGGTCGGTCGCGGTGTCGGCGAGCATGAACTGGTTGCCCTGGAACTCGGAAATTCTGCGTCCGGACTGGGAGCGTTCGTTCATGTAGCTCACCATGTCCTTGAACGCGGCGGTGGCGATGCCGAGCGCGTGCGCGGCGATGCTCGGCCGCGATTTGTTGAGCGATGAAAACAGGATGCGAAGGCCTTCGCCCGGCTTGCCGAGCAAGTTCGCACGCGGCACGCGGCATGTGTTGAAGGCGATGGTCGCGGTCGATGACGCGCAGTGCCCCATCTTCTTCTCGAGACGCACCACCTCGAAGCCGGGCGTGCCTTTCTCGAAGATCAGCGTCGAGATCGCGCCCTTGCGGTCGTCGATCTCCGACCAGCGGCCGAACAGCAAGATCAGATCGGCGATATCGCCGTTGGTGATGAACATCTTGCCGCCGTCGACGATGATGTCGTCGCCGTCGGGCGTGAACGTCGTCTTCATTCCGGTCGCGTCGGAGCCGGCGTTCGGCTCGGTGATGCCGAGCGCGCCAAGCCCGCCCTCGGCGATGCGCGGTAGGAGGCGCTTACGCTGCTCGTCGGTCCCTTGGTCGATCAGCGATTTGAGGCCGTTGAACGTCGTCGACCAGACGATCGCGGTCGAGGCGCAGGCCTCGGCGAGAATCTTCACCACTTCGAGATAGACGCGATAGCGCACCAGCGCGCCGCCGAACGCATCCGGGATGAACAGCATGTTGGCGCCGAGGTCGTTCAGCGCCTGCATGTTCTCGGGCGGCAGCTTTCCTTCCGCGTCCGCGCGCGCGGCGTTCGGCGCGATCACCGTATCGGCGACGCGGCGGAACTGATCGAGGATCAGCTTCTCCTCCTGCGACCATTTGCGCGCGCGTTCCAGGTTCTCGAAAATCTGCATGCGACACTCCGTCAGCGATCGCGGAACGCGGGCTTGCGCTTTTCGGCGAAGGCGGCCATGCCCTCTTCGGCATCGGCCATGCGGAACGCCAGCGTGCTGAGATCGGCCTCGACCTTCAGCCCTTCATGCACCGGCAGGTCGAGCGCGCGCTGCACCGCCTCGCGCGCGAAGCCGAGCGCCGGCAGGCTATAGCCGGAGAACTCACGCGCGAAGGCGATGCCCGCCTCGACCGGATCGCCGTCGACCACGCGATGCACGAGGCCGATCGCCAGCGCCTCGTCCGCCGCGACCGTGCGGCCGGTCATGATCATTTCCAGCGCACGCCCCTCGCCGATCAGGCGCGGCAGGCGCTGCGTACCACCATAGCCGGGGATGAGGCCGAGCTTGATCTCGGGCAGGCCGACCTTGGCGTTGCGCGTCGCGATGCGGAACGTGCAGGCGAGCGCCATCTCCAGCCCGCCGCCGAAGGCGAAGCCGTTGACCATGGCGACGGAGGGCACCGGCAGAGCGTCGAGCTTGGCAAAGATCGCCTGGCCGCGCGCGGCCTGGCGTTTTTGCGCCGCGAGATCGCGGCCGCGCAATTCCTTGATGTCGGCGCCGGCGCAGAACGCCTTCGGCCCCGCGCCGGTGATCAGCAGCGCGCGAATATCCATTTTCGCCGCGTCATCGAACGCGGCGGCGATGTCTTCCAGGATCGCGAAGGACAGCGCGTTGAGCGCCTCCTGGCGGTCGAGGGTCAACAGCGCGAACTCGTCGCGGCGCGTCAGCGTCACCGGCATCAGGCACTTTCCTTCTGGCGCCAGCGCACCGGCGTGGGCGAAAGCTCACCGCGCTTCACCATCTCGACAAGCTCACGCTTGAGGATCTTGCCGCTCGCCGTGAGCGGGAACGACGTGACCGCGACGAAGAATTCCGGCATGTCGTATTTCGACAGCCCTTCCCCCGCGAGATGATCGAGCAGCGCCTCGGGCGTCAGATCGCCGATCGCGGCGATGCAGACGCGCTCGCCCAGCCGCTCGTCGGCGATGGGAAAGCAGGCGACGCGCGCGACCTGCGGGTGGCGGACCGCCAATGCCTCGATATGCGCCGGGTAGATGTTGTGGCCGCCACGGATGATGAGATCCTTGAGGCGTCCGGAAATCTCGAGGTTGCCTTGCTCGTCGAGGCGGCCGAGATCGCCGGACAGGAACCAGCCATCGCGATTGAAGCTGTCCGCCGTCGCATCCTGGTTGCCGTAATAGCCGAGCATCAGCGCGGCGCCGCGACCGCCGATCTCGCCGACCGTCCCACGCGGCACTTCCCGATCGGAATTGGCGGCATCGAATATCCGCACCTCGTACGCTGGACCGCCGCGCCCGCAGGTGCCGACGATCGTCGCGCGGCCGTCGGTCGGATGCGTGTACTGATGCGAGGAGTTCTCGGTCATGCCGTAGATGTTCTGCGGCTTGATGCCCTGCTCGACGAACGCTTCCGCGACCGACGGCGGGATCGGCGAGCCGGCCATGTAGAAAATCTCGACCGCGCCGAGCCGATCGAGATGGCGCCGCTGCTGCTCGGCGAGGATATCCATCGCATGCGTCGGCACGCCCATGACGTAGGTGGCGCCGGTACCGACCATCCAGTCGAGCGCGTGCGCGCCCTGCGGCGGATCGTTGACGATCAGTTCGCAGCCGGCGACCAGCGCCTGCGCCACGGCGACCCAGGCGATATGGTGCGAGAGCGGGCTCAGCGTCAGAAGTTTCGTGTGCGGCCCGTGGTTCCAGTCGCGCACAAGGTCGCGCGCATTGGCGAGCAGCGAATTGTCCGAATGCATCACGCATTTCGGCGCGCCCGTCGTGCCCGACGTGAAGGCGAGATAGGCGACCTTGTCGGGATCGCTGACGGGAGCGCCAAGCCCGGCGCCGGCCTTCGGAAAATCCGAAAGCGTGTAAACGCGGCGCAGCGAGGGCACATCCTTCAACGCCGCGTCGAAATCCACCTTGGCGCGATCGACGCCCCAGCCAGGCTCGGTGACCAGCACGCTGGCGTGCAGGCGGTTGAGCAGCGTGACGATCTCGCCGCAAGTGTAGGTCCGGTGCAGCGACGGATTGCAGGCGAAGCCCTGCCGGCTGCAAGCGAGCAGCATCACCACCGCTTCGACGCGATTGCCGAGCCACATCGACACACGATCGCCGCCGGCGAGGCCGAGCGAAACGAGGTCCGCCGCCGTGCCGTCGACCCAGGCGAGCAATTCGCGCCAGGTCAGACGGTGGCGGCTGTCGCGCAGCGCGAACGCATCCGGCGTCGCCGCCGCATGCTTCGCGAGCAGCGCATAGAACGTTTCATCCTGCCACGTGCCTTGCGCGTAGTAGCGCCGCGCCGCAGCGGGATGATGCAGCGTCAGAAACGGCCGCATCGTCAGTGCCCGAACTTGCTCGAATCCGGCTTGCGCTTCTTGCCGAAGGAGTCGCTGAGCTCGTGGCTTTCCTCGCCCTCCATATAGGCGCGCAGCAACAGGTCGTGCGTCACCCGCGAAAGGCCGGAGACGCCCCCGTGGCGCGCATTGAAGGCGCCCTTCACCGCCGCGAGCGCGAAGGCGCCGCGATCCGCGATCTCGAGGGCGAACTTGCGCGTCTCCGCCTTGAGCTGATCGTCGGGCACCACCTTGTTGACGAGGCCGAGTTCGAGCGCGTATTTCGCGCTCATCTTCGGATTGTGGAACCAGATCTCCTTGGCCTTCTTCTTGCCGACGATATCCTCAAGATACCAGGTGCCGTAACCGGCATCGAAGGAGCCCATCATCGGACCGACCTGACGGAACACCGCGCTTTCCTTGGCGATGGTGAGATCGCAAACCATCGCCAGCACATTGCCTCCGCCGACCGCGAAGCCGTTGACGGACGCGATCACCGGCTTCTGCAGCCGCTCGATCGATTCATACATATCGAGGGTCGGGAGCGTGCCGGCGTAGAGCGTGGTCTTCTCCATGCCGTCCTTGCGGCCGCCGATGCAGAAGAACTTCTCGCCGGCGCCGGTGAGCACGATCACGCGCGTGCGCGTCTCGCGACGGATCTCGTTGATGCAGTCGCGGATCTCGTGGCACGTCGTCGCCGTGAACATGTTGCCGTCCTCGGGACGGTTCAGCGTGATCGTGCCGATGGGGCCGTCTTCTTCATACAAAATCGTTTCGTAAGCCACTTCGTTTCGTCCTGGGTTCGTTTCGTTTCCGCGCCGGAACCGCCGGGCCGCTTCGGGCGTGATCCGCCTTTATCGGACCGCCCCTTCGCCCGCCTTCGACGGGCATGATGCTGTCCGAGAACCTTCCCGGGGCATGCTCCAGGGTCCGATCCAACGGCGTTGAATCAGACCCGTCGTTATCGTTTTGTTTGAGCATGATCTTTTCCGAAAACCGGTTTCCACTTTTCGGAGTCATGCTCTAGGCGACAGGGCTAACCGATCCGCGCTCGATACGATAGGCCCGCGCGAGCAGATCAGCCACATGAACCTCGTTCGATTCCGATATAAGGACGGACACGCCCTGGCCCTTGAGGTTGGCGAGCACTTCGCCGAGGCGCCGGGCGAGCGCCGGCGCCAGGCCCTCGAAGGGCTCGTCCAGCAGGAGGATGCGGGTTCCCGCCATCAGGGCGCGCGCCAGCGCCACCATTTTCTGTTGGCCGCCGGAGAGTTCCAGCGCGCGCCGGTCGCGAAAACGCGCTACTTCCGGCATCAGGCTGAAAATCCAGTCCAGCCGCTCCGACGCCTTCTCGTGCTTCACAACCCAGGTAGGCAGGCGGACGTTTTCCTCCACCGTAAATTCGGGCACCAGGCGGCGGTCCTCCGGCATATAGCCGATGCCGTGGCTGACGCGGCGATGCGGTGGCAGCGCCAGCAGGTCGGCGCCGTCGAACGTGACCTTGCCGTTCGCCTCCATGGCGCCCATCAAGGCCCGCAGCAGCGTGGTCTTGCCGGCGCCGTTGCGGCCGATCAGCCCGCACATTTGCCCCTCGCCGACGGCCAGTGAGGCATTGCGGATGATCGGGATGGGCCCGATCGAAACGTTCAGGTTGGCGACCTCAAGCATGCGTCGAAGCCTCCCCGCGGGGCGACTTGAGCTTCGCGCCGGTGATCAATTCCTGCACGCGCGCCTGGCCGAGCGTTTCGCCAGGGCTGCCGTCGGCGATCACGGTCCCGTCGTAGAAGGCGAGCACGCGATCCGCGAACCGCTCAACGATCTCCATGTCGTGTTCGACGAAGAGGACCGTGATGTTGCGCGCCTTCAGCGCCGACATCACGACATCCATGAGCTGGAACTTCTCCTCGATCGAGATGCCGCTCGTCGGCTCGTCGAGCAGGAGCACGCGCGGCGCGCCGGCCACCGCCATCGCGATGTCGAGCAGCTTGCGGATGCCCTGCGGCAGCGTGGACGCGAGCGTGTCGCGGTAAGCCGCGATCTGAAACAGCTCGATCGCCACATTCACGTCGGCTGCGATTTCAGGCGCGCGCACGGAACGCAGCGCCGCCGAAACGAAGCGCCCGTCGCCGCGCGCGATGGCGGTCGCCGCGCACATATTGTCGAAGACGCTCAGCGAGGGGAAAACCTGCGCGACCTGAAACGAGCGCGAGATGCCCATCTGGGTGATGTCGCGCGACGGCAGGCCGGTGATATCGCGCCCCTCGAAGAGGATCGTACCTTTGGTCGGCCGCAGATGGCCGGTGATCATGTTCACGAACGTCGTCTTGCCGGCGCCGTTCGCCCCGATGACGCCGACGGTCTGCTGCGCCGGAATGTCGAGCGAGATGTCCCGCGCGGCAACGACCGAGCCAAACGTCTTCTCGAGCCCCGAGACGGAGAGGATCGCGCTCATGACGTTGCCACCGGTTTCGTATCCGGCTTGCGCCGGCGAAAGCGCGTCGCGAGCGAGCCCAGGCCCTCAGGCAGGAACAGAATGGTGAGCAGCAGCACGATGCCGAGCGTCATCTGCCAGAAGCCCGGCAAAACCGCGAAGGCGAAAGAGCGCACGATCTCGAATACCAGCGAGCCGACGAAGGCGGCGGCGACCGAGCCGGCGCCGGCCAGGATCGTCACGAAGACGAAGCCGCCCGACGTCGTCCAATACGCCATGTTCGGATCGACGTGGCCGATCGTCATGGCGGCCAGCGCGCCGCCGACGCCGGCGAGCGTGCCGGCGATGACAAGCTTCATATGGATCAGCCGCGTGACCGAGATGCCGAGGAACTCGACCCGGATCTCGTTGTCGCGGATCGGCACCGCAAGCGCGCCCGCAACCGACTTGAAATAGGCGCCGATCACCAGCGCCGCGATCGCGCAGACCAGAAGGACGAACCAATAGAGCGTAAACCCGAGCGTATCGCCGTGCGGCGCATAGCCGAGGAAGTGCGGCGGGTCGACGCCGAATCCGTCGGTCGACCCGAGCGTCTCCGTCTTCACGAGCACGCCGTAGAGGATCATCGACATAGCGAGGCTCAGCATCGCGAAAAAGATCTCGCGATAGCGCGCCAGCAGGAAGCCGGTGAGAAAGGCGACGACGCCGGCGACGAGCCCTCCGGCAATCAGAAGCACGAAGGCGTCGCCGATGCCGCCCCAGCGGGCGAGCAAGGCCACCGTATAGGCGCCGGAGCAGTAATAAAGCGCCTGTCCGAACGGGACGAGCCCCGCCCGCCACAGGATGATGAGACCGAGCACGACGAGCGCGTTGGCGAAGGCGATCGTCAGCAGCGAGACGAGCCAGGGCGGCAGAAAAAGGCCGACGACGCCGGCGGCGAGGAAGAGAAGCGCTCCGATGAGATTTGCGCGCGAGAGCATCAGATCTTCCTCGGCTGCGCGCGGGTGAACAACCCGTAAGGCCGGAACACGAGAACGAGCGCCATGACCGCGTAGATCACGAAAAGCTCGATCTGCGGCATCAGATGCACGGCGGCGGCGCGGCAGATGCCGACGATCAAGGCGCCGACGAGCGCGCCCTCGATCGATCCCATGCCGCCCACCGCCACCACGGCAAAGGCGAGCACGATGACCTCGACGCCGATTCCGAGCGTGACGGATATCTTCGGCGCCATCATCGCGCCGCCGAGCGCGCCGAGCATGGCGCCGATGATGAAGGTGACGGTGTAGACGACGGTGACGTTGATGCCGAAGGCCGCAGCGGTCTCACGATCGAAGATGACGACGGTCAGAAGCCGGCCGTAACGCGTGAACTTCAGTGCCCAATAGGCAAACAGCGCCAGGCCGGCGGCGATCGCGACCAGCAGGATGTCGTAGTTCGATAGAATGAGATCGCCGATCTCGATATTGCCGGCCCACACCATCGGCTGGTAGGCGGCGTAGGATTGCGGCCCCCAGATGAAGACGATCACGTCTTCAAGAATGAGGAACACGGCGTAGGTGACGAGCACGATGATGACCTCGTCCTTGCCGTAGACGAAACGCAGAATGCCGCGCTCCAGAATAAGGCCGAGGACGAGGCCGATCGCCATCGCCATCAGGATCATGAAAAGGAAACCGCCGGCTTCGGGCAATCCGCGATCGTAATAGATGCCGGCCGCCATGGCGGCGCCGTAGGCGCCGAAGGCGTAAAACGATCCGTGAGCGACGTTCAAAATCTTCATCACGCCGAAGATCAGCGTAAGGCCGACCGCGACCATGAAAAGGTATGCGGCATAGGCGAGGCCATCGGTGAGGATGGCAAACGCAGTCAGCACGGGAAATCCTGTCGGTCAGAATAAATCAAAGCATAGTGCCGGCGGCGGAGCAGTCGCGCATCAAGATACGCTGGTGGAGACCGGAAACCCGGCCTCCACCGGCAAATGCTTCCATCAGCGCGTGCCCCGACGGGTTGAGAGCGAACCACACGCGTGGACCGTGCTCAACCGCAATCGACGGCAGTCGGCCTGAGGGTCAGTCGCACTTGGCGCCCTTCATGCCCCCCTTGATCCAATCTTCGGCGTTGACGTCCGCCGGCGGATTGGCGCACTCGGCGGGGAAGCGCACCACGTCGACCAGTTCGCCCTCGTTCTTCTGCTTGTTGAACTTGTAGGTGCCGTAAGCGATCTCGGCGATGCCCTGATGCCCATGGCCGATCGCCAGCTTGATGGTGCTGCCGAACGCCTCGAACTGAAGGTTCTCGAACGCCGCGACCACCTCGTCGATCGTCGGCTTGGCGCCGTTCTTGGCCTTCGCGGCCTTGTCCCAGGCCGCCTTCAGCCCGATGATCGACTGCGCCATGTGGTAGGACGGATAGGTCGGAGCCGTGCCGTAACGGTCGGTATAGACCTTTACGAACCACCTATTGAGCTCGGTGTCGCGCGCGAGCGGGCCGTTCGAGCCGCGGGCGCCGATGATCGACCCGTCGGGGATCTTGTTCCCCAGCCGCTTCATCGAGGATTCCGCGGTGGTGGCGAGGATCGTCATGCGCTTGCCGAGGCCGCGCGCCGCCTGCTGGTAGATGAAGCTTTCCAGGTCGCCGTCATAGAAGCTCGTGTGCAGGACTTGCGACTTCGAGGTGAGAAGCGTCGAGATTTCGGCGCCGTATTCACCCGCGAACAGCTTGGGGAACAGCTCCTTGTCGACCTTCGCCTTGGGCGCCAGCACGCCCATCGCGCCGACGAAATCGCGCCAGGAATCCTGCCCCCATGCGTAGTTCTGATTGATGCCGGAATAGAGCGTGATGTTCTTCTTCTTGGCGAGGACGTAACGCGCGGCGGCGACGTTATCCTGCGTCGCGTGCGGCGTGACGCGGAAAACGTATTTGCGCGGCTTTTCCTCGAAGATGCGCGGCGTGCCGCAGTCGAAGAAGACGGTCAGCGCCTTCAACTCCTCCGCCACCGGGGTGACCGCGAGGCAGTTGCCGGACGAAACGTAGCCGACGATGGCGTCGACCTGATCGCGTTGCACCAGGTTGCGATATTCGCTGACGACGTTGGCGGCCGAGCCGCTCTCGTCGATGATCTTGGTCTCGATCTTGGCGCCGCCGAGACCGACGGTATTGTACGGAGCCGGTACCTTGCCGGCATTGAGCGCCTCGATCAGGATCTCCGCTCCGTTGCGGCCCGGCACGCCGAACGGGCCAGCGGCCGGCCCGCTCAAGAACGTCACCAAGCCCAGCTTGACCGTGCCCGCGTCCTGCGCCTGAACCGGGGCAGCGCCCCCTGCGAAGGCGGCGATCGCCAGCGCCGCCGCTCCGCTCCGGAGCATGCGAATTGCGTAGTTCGTCATAATTTCTATCTCCCTAGCCCTCAGAACGCGCCGATCGTCACGTCCTCGCGCTATAACAAACGCGATCCACAGAACTTATTCAACCGGGATCGCAGCGGGGCGATACACGACCCCATATTGGCGGCCGCAGGCGTACAACTTGTGTTAGGCTAAGGGCCTCGATAACCCTTTAGGGTAAGAGCCTCGATAACCCTTGGCAAAACGCATGGTGCCGCACATGTCCGCACTCTCCCGGCCCACAGCCCACCAAGAAGCCCTGCCGGCCGCCGATGACGGGCGCGCCGCCAGGGTCCGCATCCGGCAAGGCAAGCATCGCGGACCGACCTCCGGCCTTGCGCCGGGCTATGTGCAGGGCAATCTCGCGATCCTGCCACGCGACCTCGCCGGCGACTTCCTGCAGTTCTGCCAACTCAATCCGAAGCCGTGTCCGTTGCTGGGCAGCACCGCGCCAGGCGATTGGCGGGTGCCGGGGCTCGGAGACGATCTGGATCTGCGCACGGACGTTCCACGCTATCGCGTCTGGCGGAACGGCGAACTGGTCGATGAGCCGACCGACATCCTCGGCCATTGGCGCGACGATCTCGTCGGTTTCGTCATCGGGTGCTCGTTCTCGTTCGAGGCGGCGCTGATCGAAGACGGCCTCGAGATGCGGCACATCACGGCCGGATGCACGGTGCCGATGTTTCGCACGACGATGATGACAAAACCGGCCGGCCCGTTTCACGGCCCGACCGTCGTGTCCATGCGTCCGTTCAAGCCGGCGGGCGCGATCCGTGCCGTGCAGATCACGACGCGTTTTCCCGCCGTTCACGGTGCTCCGGTCCACATCGGCAAGCCGAAGATGATCGGCATCAGCGACCTCGCGCGCCCTGACTACGGCGACGCCGTCGCCGTGCATGACGACGAGCTGCCCGTGTTCTGGGCCTGCGGGGTTACCCCTCAAGCCGTCATCGCCACGGCGAAGCCCGCGTTCTGCATCACGCACTACCCGGGCTGCATGCTGGTCACCGATCGCCGCAACAGCGAACTCTCCATCCTTTAATCGCCGCGACGAGCGGCCGGCACGACCATCGCGGGCGCCGCGGGCCGCCTGCACGCTTGACGTATATTTTATGCAATCTATCCTTCCGCCGTCTCGCTGAAGGACGATCATGGTTCGCGGCACGACGCTTACGGAAAAGCTTCAGCGGTCCGGCTTTCACATCAGTGTCGCCGCAGCCTTCGCGCTCGTTCTCGCCCCCCTATTTCTCGTCGTGTGGCTGTCGTTTTTCGACAACGAAATCCTCGCCTTGCCGCCGCAGGGCTACTCGCTACGCTGGTACCGCGCCATCGCGAACCAGCCTCAATTCATCTCCGGGCTGACGCTCAGCATCGTCGTTGCGCTGTGGGCGACGGTGATGGCGCTGGCCGTCTCCATCCCCGCCGCCCTGGCGCTCACGCGCGCGAAATTTCGCGGACGGGAGGTCTTTCTCCAATTGCTGATGTCGCCGCTGGTCGTGCCGGCGATCGTCGTCGGCTCGGCGCTCTACATGGGCTTCGTCGAGGCTGAAGTGCAAACCGGCGTGCCGTTGACCGGCTCGACGCTCGGCTTCGCCATGGGCCACATGCTGCTCGTCATTCCGTGGTGCCTACGACTGATCGCGGCCAATCTCGTCGGCGTCAACCAGGCCGTCGAGGAAGCGGCGCAATCGCTCGGAGCGACGCCGTTCGAGACGATCCGCATCGTCACGTTGCCGCTGATCTGGCCGGGCATCGTCGCCGCGGCGTTGTTCAGTTTCGTCGTCAGTTTTGGCAACGTCGAGCTTTCGCTGTTTCTCGTCGCGCCGGGACAGACGACACTGCCGATCGCGATCCTGCAATATCTGCAGTGGAAGATCGACCCGACGGTCGCCGCGATGTCGACCCTGCAGATCGTCGTCGTGACGGCTGCGCTTCTGATCACCGACCGCTTCGTCAGCCTGTCGAAGGCCATCTGATGACAGCGATCCAAATCGAACGAGCCAGCAAGCGCTTCGGCACCGTCACCGCCGTCGACGATTTCTCGCTTTCGGTCGAGGACGGCGAATTCCTCGTCCTGCTCGGCCCCTCCGGCTGCGGCAAGACCACGACCTTGCGGATGGTCGCCGGCTTTCTCGACGTGACGTCCGGCACGATCCGCATCGGCGAGCGCGACGTGACCCGCCTGCCGCCGCACCGGCGCAACATCGGCTTCGTCTTCCAAAACTACGCGCTATTCCCGCACCTCTCGGTGCACGAGAACGTCGCTTTCGGGCTGCGACGGCGCAAGGTCGCGGACGCCGAGCGCAGCAGGCGGGTCAATGAAGCGCTCGCTCTGGTGAAGCTCGATGGCTACGGCGCGCGCCTGCCGCGCGAACTTTCCGGCGGACAGCAGCAACGGGTCGCCATCGCGCGCGCGCTCGCCATCCAGCCCGACGTACTGCTCCTTGACGAGCCGCTCTCCAATCTCGACGCACGCCTGCGTCACGACGTGCGCCAGGAACTGCGACGACTGCAGAAGCTTTCCGGCATCACAACGGTTATGGTCACGCATGACCAGGACGAGGCGATGAGCGTCGGCGATCGCCTGGTGGTGATGAACAACGGCCGCATCGAGCAGGTCGGCACGCCGCAAGCCCTCTATCGCGAGCCGGCGACGCGCTTCGTCGCGTCGTTCGTCGGCCGCGGCAATTTTCTTCCCGGCAAACCGACGGACGACCTCGGGAGTTTCATCACCGCATCGGGACTGACGATCGCCGCCGCCCATTTGCGACGCGATCACGACACGCTTCTCGTGCGGCCCGAGAATATCAGCATGGAGCGCGCCGGAGTGACCGGCGCGAACTGCTTCCCGGCGACGGTCGAGGTCGCGACCTTTCTAGGCTCGTCGTTCGAAACCACGCTGCGGCTCGCCAACGGCGACCTTCTCGCCGCGGTCGCGCCAGGCGCGCGCGCAACGGGAGCGACGGATTGGTGCGCCGGTGATAACGTCACGGCGCGGATCGATCCGGAGGCGGCGAGCGGCCTTCGCGCCGGCGCGGTGGACGCCGGGCCGGCGGGCAACGGCATCGGCAGGCATGGCGGGCGAAACAGCGTGCCGGCGGCATAAGCCGGCGACAGAGGGAGAGTGACCATGACGAAAATCACGCGCAGAACTTTTGGACTTCTAGCCGGCGGCGGCGCGGCGGCGCTGACCTTGGGGACGCGGCCGGCCGCGGCGGCGGGGCAAGTCGTCGTCGGCACCTGGGGCGGCGACTACCAGAACCTGCAACAGCAGCACATCGCCGATCCGCTGATGAAGCCGAAGAACATCGAGGTGGTGTTCGCAACCGGCAACGACACCGAGCGCAAGGTGAAGCTGATGGCCGAGAAGCGCCTGCCGCGCGGCTCGATGGACATCGCCTGCCTGACGCAGTCCGGCGCCTACGAAATGCACAAGAACGGCACGCTCGAGGAAATCGACTTCTCGAAGATCCCGAACGCCAAGCACATCGTGCCGCAGTTGAAGACGACCTATTCGGTGCCGCACATCTATACCGGGCGCGTCATCCTCTACAATCCGAAGATGATCAAGACGGCGCCGACGTCCTATGCCGATCTCTGGAAAGAGGAGAACAAGGGCAAGGTCGGCGTTATCGACATCCAGTATCAGACGACGATCGAATCCGCGGCGATGATCAGCGGCGGCTCGCTGCATGACTACGAGCCGGGCAAGGCGAAGCTGCTCGAGCTCAAGAAGATGGGCGTCAAGATCTACCCCACCAACGAGGCGATGGCGCAAGCTCTCAAGACGGAAGAGGTCGGCATGTGCATCATGTGGCGCGCGCGCGGCGTGATGTGGCAGAACGCCGGCGTTCCCGTCGAGATCGCGTATCCGAAAGAAGGTCTTGTCATCTATGTGTCGGAGATGACGCTCGCGAAGAACGCGCGGAACAAGGACGCGGCCTACGCGTACCTCAACGCCATCCTCGATCCCGGCCCGCAGGTGAACTTCGCCAAGTACATGGGCTACACGCCGACGGTCGACAACGTGAAGATCGAAGGCGAGCTCGGGCCGCGCGTCATGTTCACGCCCGAGGTGCAGAAGACCTTCATGGTGCAGGATCAGGAATATCTTGCGAAGAACGACCCGCAACTGCAGGAGTGGTGGAACAAGGTGTTCAAGGGCTGAGCATCCGATGCGTGCGCGGGCCTTCCCGGCCCCTCCCTCCTCGAGGGGGAGGCCGATACGCGCGGACACTGCGCGTATCGGGCGAGGGGCGGCCTTGAGGCGTCTTGAACAAATCATACTCCCCTCCCCCTCCCTCCCCATCCAGGGGGGAGGAGGGACCGACACGCCAGTTCGCGCGCCTCTTCGATGCTGACGAAACGCATCACCGCGCTCGGGCTGCTGATGCCGTCGACGGCCGTCGTCGTCATCTTTCTCGGCCTGCCGCTCATCCTGCTGTTCCGCTATTCGCTCAACCGGTTCGTCCCCGGCCAATTCATGGTCGACGCGCTGACGGGCGAAAACTACGTCAAGTTCTTCTCCGATCCCTATTATTTCGCGGTGCTGAAAACGACGGTGCTGATGGCCGTCGGCGTCACCGTCGCAAGCCTGATCGGCGGTTTCCCCGTCGCCATCGCGGTCGCGCGCGCGCCGCGCCGGATCAAATCGCTACTGATCATCCTCACCGTCATCCCGCTGTTCGTCGGCAATGCCGTGCGCGCGGCGGGATGGATGGTTGCCTTCGGGCAGAAGGGCGTGATCAACGCGGCGCTGGAGGCGATCGGCGCTTCCGAACAGACGCTGATGTACACGCCGACCGCCGTCTTCATCGGCATCGTTTCGGTCAATCTGCCGTTCGTCATCCTGACGCTGCAAAGCGTGCTCGAAGGCATCGACCCATCGACGCAGGAAGCCGCCGCCAATCTCGGCGCCTCGCCGTTCGAAGCGTTCCGCCTGGTGACGCTACCCATCGCCCTGCCGGGCGTGGTGGCGGCGGGAACGCTTTGCTTCATCCTGACGATGAACGCCTATGCGACGCCGCTGCTGCTCGGCGGCCCGCGCTTTCAGATGATGGCGCCGGTCCTCGCCAACGAGGTGCTCAATCAGAACAACTGGCCGTTCGGCGGCACCATCGCCTTCGTTCTGATCGGCTTCACGCTGCTGCTGACGGTGACCACCAATCTCGTGGTCGCGCGGCGCTACGCACGATAGCTCACGTCGACCTGCCGC
>JBDHSU010000008.1:0-56438 GCA_039808325.1 Variibacter sp.
GGATCTGGCGGCGACCGCGGTCTGGGGATCGCAGCAGGCGGAGCTGCGCGGCGAGGGCAAGTACGACGGCGTCTTCGGCATCTGGTACGGCAAGGGCCCCGGCGTCGACCGCACCGGCGACGTCTTCCGGCATGCCAATTTCGCCGGAACATCGAAGAACGGCGGCGTGCTGGCGCTGATGGGCGACGACCACACGGCGGAATCGTCCACCACCGCGCACCAGTCGGAATTCCATTTCGTCGACGTGATGATCCCGGTGCTCAACCCGGCGGGCGTCGAGGAGATCATCGACTACGGGCTCTACGGCTTCGCGATGTCGCGGTTCTGTGGCACCTGGGTCGGCCTCAAATGCATTCACGAGACGGTCGAGTCGACGGCGGCGATCGACGCCAGCCTCGAGCGGGTGAAGATCGTCATTCCGGAAGACTTCAAGATGCCGGAGGGCGGGCTCGGCATCCGTCTCGGCGACACCATCCTCGGCATGGAAGCGCGGCTGCACGACTACAAGCGCGACGCCATGCTGGCCTTCGTGCGCGCCAACAAGCTCAACAAATACATCACCACCGGCGGGCGCACGCAGAAGATCGGCATCATCACGACCGGCAAGAGTTATCTGGACGTGCGTCAGGCGATGGACGAACTCGGCATCGACGAGGTGCGCGCCAACGATCTCGGCATCCGGCTCTACAAGGTCGCCTGCTCGTGGCCGCTCTCGCGGCAGGAGTTGCAGGAGTTCGCCGCCGGACTGGAGCTCATCATCGTCGTCGAGGAGAAGCGATCGCTGATCGAGGTGCAGGTCCGCGAGGAGCTCTACGGCACGGCGAACCAGCCGGTCTGCATCGGCAAGCGCGACGAGCAGGGCAACTGGCTGTTCCCGGTAAAGGGCGCGCTCGATCCGAACGATGTCGCCATCTGCATCGGCGAGCGGCTCTTGGCGCGCGGCCACAACGAGGCGCTCGCCGGCCATGTCGCGCGGCTCAAGGATGCGCAGCGCATGCTGGCGGAAACGCCGGACATCGGCGCGCGCACCCCGTATTTCTGCTCCGGCTGCCCGCACAACACGTCGACCGTCGTGCCCGACGGGATGCGCGCCTATGCCGGCATCGGCTGCCACTTCATGGCGCAGTGGATGGACCGCAATACCGAGGGCTGGACGCATATGGGCGGCGAGGGCGCCAATTGGATCGGCGAGGCGCCGTTCTCGAGGCGCGGCCATGTTTTCCAGAACATCGGCGACGGCACCTACAACCACTCCGGCTATATGGCGATCCGCGCCGCGGCGGCGTCCGGCGTCAACATCACCTACAAGATATTGTTCAACGATGCCGTGGCGATGACTGGCGGCCAGCGCAACGACGGCGGTCTTTCCGTCGATCAGATCGCGCGCCAGGTCGCGGCGGAGGGCGCGAAGCAGATCCGCGTCGTCACCGACGAGCCGTGGAAATACGCGAAGGACACGGACTGGCCGCGCGGCCTGACCGTGCATCACCGCGACGAGCTGATGAAGGTGCAGACGGAGCTTGCCGCCGTCCCCGGCCTCACGGTGCTCATCTACGACCAGACCTGCGCGGCGGAGAAACGCCGGCGGCGCAAGCGCGGCCAGTTCCCCGACCCGGACAAGCGCGTCGTCATCAACGATCTCGTCTGCGAGGGCTGTGGCGACTGCGGCGTCAAGTCGAACTGCGTGTCGGTGCAGCCGCTCGAGACCGAGTTCGGGCGCAAGCGACGGATCGATCAGTCGAGCTGCAACAAGGACTATTCCTGTCTCAAGGGCTTCTGCCCCTCCTTCGTCACCGTGCTCGGCGGCAAGTTGCGCAAGGGCAAGGGGATCGGCGCCGCGCCTGACGTCACCGAGCTTCCCGAGCCGGTGTTGCCGACGATCGACAACACCTACAGCATGATCGTCACCGGCGTCGGCGGGACAGGGGTCGTGACCATCGGCGCGATCCTCGGCATGGCTGCCCACATCGAGGGCAAAGGCATCGGCATCATCGACCAGCAGGGACTCGCGCAGAAAGGCGGGGCGGTCTACAGCCACATCCGCTTCGCCGATCATCCCGACGACATCCATGCGATCCGCGTGGCCGCCCGCAGCGCCGATCTCGTGCTCGCGGGGGATATCGTCGTCGCCGGCAGCAAGAAGGTTCTGGCGGCGGTGAAGCCTGGGAAGACCAAGATGGTCATGAACCTCGCGGAGTTCATGCCCGGCGACTTCACCCGCAACGCCGACTTCTCGCTGCCGATGGAACGGCTCAAGCGCACCATCGCCGGACTCGCGGGGGCGGAGAACTGTGCCTTTCTCGACGCGGCGCGGCTCGCGGCGGCGCTGCTCGGCAATACGATCGGCGCCAACATCTTCCTCCTCGGCTACGCCTATCAGCTCGGCGCGATTCCGATCTCCGACCTTGCGATCGAGGAGGCGATCACGCTCAACGGCGAGGCGGTGGAGATGAACATCGCGGCGTTCCGCTGGGGCCGCCATGCCGCGCACGATCTCAAGAGCGTCGAAGCGATGGCGAAGACGGCGGAGCCGGTGGCGACGCGTGAATCGCTGCGCCGGTCCGAAACGCTCGACGAGATGATCGCGCGCCGCGTCGATTTTCTCGCGGCCTATCAGAGTCGCCGCTATGCGAAGAAGTACCGCACGGCGGTCGAGACCGTGCGCGCGGCGGAGGCGGAGAAGGCGCCCGGCGAGAGCGGCCTGACCGAGGCGGTCGCGCGTTATCTGTTCAAGCTGATGGCCTACAAGGACGAATACGAGGTCGCGCGGCTGCACGCCGATCAAAGCTTCGGCGAGCAGATCAAGGCGATGTTCGAGGGCGACTACGAGGTGCGCTATCATTTGGCGCCACCGCTGCTCGCGCGCGTCGACCCGAATACCGGCCATCCGCGCAAGATCGAATTCGGCCAGTGGATGCTGACGGCTTTCGGCCTTTTGCGGAAGTTCAAGTTCCTGCGCGGCACACCGCTCGATCCGTTCGGCCGTACGCAGGAGCGCAGGACGGAGCGGGCGTTGATCGGCGAATATCGCATGCGGATCAGCGAGATCATCGCGAAGCTCACGCCGGAGAACCACGCACTCGCCGTGGCGCTCGCCAGCATTCCTGAGAAGATTCGCGGTTATGGCCATGTCAAGATGCGGCATCTCAAAACGGCGCAGGCGGAAGAAGCGACGCTGCTCGAGCAGTTTCGCGCCGAACCGTCGGCGCCGCCGCTGATGCAGGCGGCGGAGTAATCCGGCCCGTCGTCCTTCGAAGCTCGCGGCAAGTGCCGCTCGCACCTCGGGATGAGGGATCAGCATCACAAAAGGGTGACGCTGCGCCGCGTTGGCAATCGCAGCGCCCGATGCCTAGATGGCGGCGGGGCGGGTGGCCGACGCTTGGTGACTGCTTGATCAAATCATCTCTTCGAACGCTCGTCCTTGCCGGCGCGTGCGTGCTCGCCATCGCGTCGGCGTTCGCGCAGGACCATGCGAAAGAGAAGCTCGCCGAAGGCCAGCGCGGTCCCGGCGTTCTCTCGCTTCTGCCGGCCAATGCGACCACCGATCACGCCGTGCAGATCGGCGGCGAGACGCTGGCCTATACGGCGACGGCCGGAACGTTTCCGCTCTACGGCCAGAACGGCGAGCGTTCCGCGGCGATCTTCTACACCGCCTATGCGCTCAAGGGCGTGGACGCGGGCAAGCGGCCGGTGACCTTCGTCTTCAACGGCGGGCCGGGCGCTTCCTCGGCTTATCTGCATCTCGGGCTTGCGGGGCCGCGGGTCATAGGCTTCGGCGCCGAACGTGACGGAGCGGCGCCGGCGCTGCGGGACAATCCCGATACGTGGCTCAAGTTCACCGACCTCGTTTTCATCGATCCGGTCGGAACCGGCTGGAGCCGGCCGGCGAAGGCGGACAAGGCGGATGATTTCTGGAGCGTGCGGGCCGACGCGCAATCGATCGCCAAGGCAATCGCGCTCTACGTCAACGGCAATGCGCGTACCGCATCCGCCAAATATCTTCTCGGCGAAAGCTATGGCGGCTTTCGTTCGCTGAAGGTGGCGCGTGCGCTCCAGCGCGAGCAGGGAATCATCGTCAACGGCATCGTGATGGTCTCGCCGTTCCTCGACGGCAGCCTCGTCTTCAATGCGAACCGCTACGCGCTCGGCGCGGCGCTGCAACTTCCCTCCCTTGCTGCCGCGGAACTCGACCGCAAGGGGAAATTTACGCCCGAGGCGCTTGCCGCCGCCGAGCGCTTTGCACTGAGCGACTACCTCGTGGCCCTCGCGGGGCCGCCTTTGCAAGGCGACGCCGCTACGCGCTTCTACGCCAAGGTCGCGGACTTGACGGGCGTGCCGGTCGACGTCGTCAGGCGGACGCGCGGTTTCATCCGCGACAACTACGAGAAGACAATGCAGGGAGGCGAAAGCCGGGTGGCAAGCCCTTACGACGCGGCGACGCTCGAGCCCGACCCCTATCCCGAGGCGCTCGGCGCCGAAGGCGACGATCCGGTCCTTGACGGCTATCTGCAGGCGCTTGGCGGAGCGTTCGCCGGCTATGCCGCGAACGAACTGCGGTTCAAGACGCCAATGACCTTCAATCTGCTCAACCGCGAAGTCTCGGGGAAATGGAACTGGGGCCATGGCGGGCGCGGACAAGCCAGCGCGGTGAACGACCTGCGCGAGCTTCTGGCGCTCAATCCCCAGTTCAGGGTGCTGATCGCGCATGGCCGCAGCGACATGGTCGTTCCTTACGCCGTGACGCGCTACATTCTCGATCACCTGCCGCCGATCGGGGAGCCGGGGCGCGTCGCGCTCAAGGTCTATCGCGGCGGACACATGTTCTATTTCAGTCCGCAGGGGCGCGCCGACGTGGCGCGGGACGCGGCGGCTTTCTACCGGGCCGGCGGGATGTGACGACCTGACCGTCATTCCGGGGCGCGGCCATGGAGGCCGCGAACCCGGAATCCATAACCCCCGTGCCGCGGATGATCGGTGGTGCTGCGGCCTATAGATTCCGGGCTCGCCGCAAGAGCGGGCGCCCCGGAATGACAGCCGCGAAGGCGGTTGGTGCCTTGAGGCAAATCGCCTCGCGACGAAAGTCGCATCCGCCACGGCGCCGCAATAGCCTCCAACGGCTTGACCCGCCGTGGCGCGTCATTTCATATCAATGCAAGAAGAAAGCGGGTAACCGCCGCGAAGATCGAAAGATTTTCCGCGCCGGACAGAGACCGGCCGGCTGTTTGGGAGGAATTAGGTCGTGGCGCACTACACGGCCGCGCAGGCGGATACGTTCCCTAAGCTGTTGATGCGGGACGCCGAGGTCTTTGGCGACCGGCCCGCGATCCGGCACAAGGATTTCGGAATCTGGCAGACGTGGACCTGGGCGCAGGTTCTCGAGAATGTGCGCGCCTTCTCGATCGGGCTGGAGGCGCTCGGCGTCAAGAAGGGCGACACGATCGCCGTCGTCGGCAGCAACCGTCCGCGTCTCTATTGGGCCATGGCGGCGGCGCAGGCGATCGGGGCCGTTCCGGTGCCGCTCTATGCGGATTCGGTCGCGGACGAGATGGCGTTCGTGCTGGAGCACGCGGAAGTCTCGCTTGCCGTCGTGGAAGATCAGGAGCAGGTCGACAAGCTTCTTTCCGTCTCGGAGCGGACGCCGAAGTTGCAGTTCATCGTCTATGACGAGCCGCGCGGTCTGCGCGACTACGACCACACGCGATTGAAGTCCTTCGCCGACGTGCAGGAGATCGGCCGCGGCGAATTGAAGGCGAGCGCGGATCGGCTGGCGCGCTGGGAGGCATCCGTCGACGCGACGAAAACCGACGATCTCGCCATCATTCTCTACACCTCGGGCACCACCGGCCGCCCGAAAGGGGTGATGCTGACGCACGAGAACGTGCTCGTGTCCGCGCGCAACGGCAACGCCTTCGACAATCTCACGGAGAAGGAGGAGGTCGTCGCCTATCTGCCGCTTGCCTGGGTCGGCGATCACATCTTCTCCTATGCGCAGTCCTATGTCGCCGGCTTTTGCGTGAGCTGCCCGGAATCGCCGGAGACGATCGTCGAGGACCGGCGCGAGATCGGCACGACCTATGCGTTCGCGCCGCCGCGCATCTACGAAAACCTGCTCACGCTGACCATGGTGCGGATGGAGGACGCAAGCGCCTTCAAGCGCCGTATGTTCCATTACTTCATCGGCGTCGCGCGCCAATGGGGCGAGAAGATCCTCAACAAGGAGCCGGTGCCGCTGCATGCGCGGCTCCTTTACGGACTCGGCGAGGTTCTCGTTTACGGGCCGCTCAAGAACCGCTTCGGGCTGTCGCGCATCCGCGTCGGCTATACGGCGGGCGAGGCGATCGGTCCGGAGATCTTCCGCTTCTACCGCTCGCTCGGCGTCAACCTGAAGCAGCTTTACGGGCAGACCGAGGCCTCGGTCTACATCACGGCGCAGCCCGACGCGGAAATCCATGCCGATACGGTCGGCAAGCCGAATATCGACGTCGACGTGAAGATCGCGGACGGCGGCGAGGTGCTGTTCCGCTCGCCCGGCGTGTTCATCGGCTATTACAAGGACCCGGAAAAGACCGCCGAGGCGAAGACGCCGGACGGCTGGGTGCGCACGGGCGATGCCGGCTTCTTCGACCCGAAGACCGGACACCTCAAGATCATCGATCGCGCCAAGGATGTCGGCAAGCTGGCGGACGGCTCGATGTTCGCGCCGAAATACATCGAGAACAAACTCAAGTTCTATCCGAACATCAAGGAAGCGGTCGCGATCGGCGACAAGCGCGGCTTCGTCACCGTGATGCTCAATATCGACCTGACGGCGGTGGCGAGCTGGGCGGAGCGCAACAACGTCGTCTACGGCTCCTATCAGGAGCTTGCCGGCCATCCGCGCATCTATGACATGCTCGCCACCCACGTCGACGAGGTGAACCGCTCGCTCGCCGAGGAAGGCATCATGGCCGGCGCGCAAGTGCGGCGCTTCCTCATCCTGCACAAGGAGCTCGATGCCGACGACGGCGAGCTCACGCGCACGATGAAGGTGCGGCGCGGGCTGATCGCGGAGCGCTACGCGCCGCTTGTCACGGCGCTCTACGACAATTCTCCTGAGGCCGACATCTCGACGGAGGTGACGTTCGAGGACGGGCGCAAGGGTGTCATCGCCGCGCGCGTGAAAATCCGCGACATGACGGTGCATCAACCCACGGCGCCTGCGATGGAGCGCGCCGCGTGAGGGCGCCCTCGGATAAGGAGACGAAGACGGCCGAGGTTCTCCTTGCGGTCGAGGACGTGTCGCTGTCGTTCGGCGGCGTCAAGGCGATCCGCGGCGTCTCGTTCGACATCCGCAGGGGCGAAATCCGCGCCATCATCGGACCGAACGGCGCCGGCAAGACGTCGATGCTCAACGTCATCAACGGCTTCTACCATCCGCAGGAAGGGCGCATCACCTTTCGCGGCGAGCAGCGTCGCGCCATGCGCCCTTACGCGGCGGCGCAAGGCGGCATCGCGCGTACCTTCCAGAACGTCGCGCTGTTCCGTGGCATGTCGGCGCTCGACAACATCATGGCCGGCCGGACGCTGAAGATGCGCAGGAGCTTCTTCTGGCAGATGCTGCGGCACGGGCCGGCGATGGCGGAGGAGGTCGAGCATCGGCGCAAGGTCGAGGAGATCATCGACTTCCTCGAAATCCAGCACATCCGCCGCACGCAAGTGGCGAAGCTGCCCTACGGCCTGCAGAAGCGCGTCGAGCTCGGCCGCGCCTTGGCGATGGAGCCCGATCTCCTTCTGCTCGACGAGCCGATGGCAGGCATGAACCTCGAGGAGAAAGAGGACATGTCGCGCTTCATTCTCGACGTGAACAGCCAGTACGGCACGACGATCGCGCTGATCGAGCACGACATGGGCGTGGTGATGGACCTGTCCGACCGTGTCGTCGTCCTCGACTATGGACGCAAGATCGCCGACGGCACGCCCGAGGAAGTGAAGAGCAATCAGGCGGTGATCGACGCCTATCTCGGCGTGGCGCATTGAGGGCCGATGTGATGCGAGGTCTGTACGACTCGGCACGGCATGCTCCCTCTCCCGCTTGCGCGGGAGGGGTGGGGAGGGGGTGCCCATCGTCCGGCCTTGCGTTTGCCCCCTCCCTAACCCTCCCCCGCAAGCGGGAGAGGGGACGCGCTGCGTGTGGGGCTGACTGATGGACGTCCTCTACAAGGTCTTCATCGATCCCTTCGTGCAGATGGGCACGTCGCCCGACCTTTTGGTGCAGACGCTGTGGGAAGGGCTGGTCGCCGGCGTTCTTTACGCGCTGATCGCGCTCGGCTTCGTGCTCATCTTCAAGGCGTCCGGCGTGTTCAATTTCGCGCAGGGCATCATGGTGGTGTTCGCGGCGCTGACTTTCGTCGGCCTCTACCAGGTGTTGCGCGGCTGGGGGGTGTCGCCCGGCGACGTCGCCGCCTATTGCGCGCTGGCGCTGACGATCCTGGTGATGCTGGGCATCGCCTACGGCGTCGAACGGCTGGTGCTCAAGCCGCTGGTCAATCAGCCCGACATCATTCTGTTCATGGCGACGTTCGGGCTCACTTATTTCCTGATCGGCGTCGGCGAATTGGTCTTCGGCGGCTCGCCGAAGACCATGGTGATCGAAGACCTGCACCTGCCGCGCGGGGCCGTCGAGTTCAAGATCTTCGGCGGGTTCGTATCGCTGCAGAAGATCGACATCGCGGCGACCGTCATCGCGTCGATCATGGTCGCGGCGCTTGCGGTCTTCTTCCAGAAGACGCGGATCGGACGTGCGCTGCGCGCCGTGGCGGATAGCCACAAGGCGGCGCTCTCGGTCGGCATCTCGCTCGAACAGATCTGGGTGATCGTCTGGTTCGCGGCCGGCATCGTCGCGCTCGCCACCGGCATCATGTGGGGCGCGAAATCGGAGGTGTCGTTCGCGCTGCAGATCATTGCGCTCAAGGCGCTGCCGGTGCTGATCCTCGGCGGCTTCACCTCGATCCCCGGCGCCATCGTCGGCGGCATCATCATCGGGGTCGGCGAGAAGCTTGGCGAGTTCTACTGGGGGCCGCTGCTCGGCTCCGGCATCGAGAGCTGGCTCGCCTACGTGATCGCCCTCGTGTTCCTGCTGTTCCGTCCGCAGGGGCTGTTCGGCGAACGGATCATCGAAAGAATCTAACGAATAGCGAATAGGGAGTAGCGAATAGTGAGTAAGGGAAGGACGGCGGGGCGGAGCGAGACTGCGAATTCTATTCGCTATTCGCTATTCGCTATTCGCTAAACCATCATGTTTTACCGCGAAGTCGGCCAGTACAAGACCAACTACGTCGCCGATCAGGCGGTGTTTCCGATTCTGCAGGATCGCATCGGCCTGGGCGTCATCCTGCTGATCGCGTTCGTGGTCATTCCGCTCACCGGCGACGACTTCCTGCTCAACGCGGTGATGATCCCGTTCCTGATCTTTTCGCTCGCCGCGATGGGTCTCAACATCCTCACCGGATATACCGGGCTTCTCTCGCTCGGCACCGGCGCCTTCATGGGGGTCGGCGCGTTCGCCTGCTACAAGCTGACGACGATCTTCCCCAACGTGAACATCCTCGTTTGGGTGATCTGCTCGGGCTTCTTCTCGGCCGCGGTCGGCGCACTGTTCGGCCTGCCGTCGCTGCGCATCAAGGGCTTCTACCTCGCGGTGGCGACGCTCGCCGCGCAATTCTTCCTGGACTGGTGTTTCATCCGCATCCCGTGGCTCTACAACTACAACGCTTCGGGTGCGATTCAGGTGCCGCAGCGGATGCTCTTCGACATTCCGATCACCGGGCCGACCGCGACGGCGATGACACGCTACTACGTCGTCCTGACGATCGTCGTGGCGATGACGTGGGTTGCTTCGAACCTCGTTCGCGGGCGGATCGGCCGCATGTGGATGGCGATCCGCGACATGGATATCGCGGCCGAACTCATCGGTATCCGGCCGCTGCCGACGAAGCTGACGGCGTTCGCCGTCTCGTCGTTCTATTGCGGCGTCGCCGGCGCTTTGCTGGTGTTCCTCTGGTACGGCGGTGCGGAAGCGGAAGTCTTCAACGTCAATCAGAGCTTCCTGATCCTGTTCATGGTGATTATCGGCGGACTCGGAAGCCTGCTCGGCTCCTATCTCGGCGCCGCGCTCATCTTCATCCTGCCGATCGTGCTGCGTATGCTGCCGCCGGCGCTCGGCCTGGAAATCCGTTCGGTGACGGTCGAGCACCTCACTTTCGTGATCATCGGCGTTCTCATCATCGTGTTCCTGATCGCCGAGCCGCACGGGCTCGCACGCCTATGGCAGGTGACGAAACAGAAATTAAGAGTGTGGCCGTTCCCGTATTGATGGTGCACACTCGATCGCAATACCCGACCGGAGGGACGTGGTCCTGGCTGGAACGGGAGGACAGGAAGGCGGCCGGACGCACGGCCACCGACACCATGGAGGACGATCAATGCGCGTAAAGCATTTCGCGTTCGGCGCTGCCGTGCTGGCCGCCGGGGCACTTCTTGCCCCCGTTGGCCCGGCGCAGGCGCAGGACAGCATCTATGTTCCGCTGTTCACCTACCGCACCGGCCCGTTCGGCGGTTCGGGCACGCCGATCGCCAACGGCATGCATGACTACCTGACCATGCTGAACGAGCGTGACGGCGGCATCGGCGGCGTGAAGCTCAACGTCGAGGAGTGCGAGACCGGCTACGACACCAAGAAGGGCGTCGAGTGCTACGAGCAGGTGAAGGGCAAGAACCCGGTGCAGATCGGTCCCTGGTCGACCGGCATCACCCTGCAGCTCATTCCGAAGGCGGCGGTCGACAAGATTCCGATTCTGTCGATGAGCTATGGCCTCTCCGCGTCGGCGGACGGCAATACGTTCCCGTGGATCTTCATCCCGCCGAACACCTACTGGGACGGCGCGTCCGTCTTCATCAAACATGCGGCGACCACGGAAGGCGGCATCGAGAAGCTGAAGGGCAAGAAGATCGGCCTCGTGTATCTTGACGCGCCTTACGGCAAGGAGCCGATCCCGCTGCTCGAGGCGCTGGCGAAGGATTACGGCTTCGAGCTGAAGCTCTATCCGGTGCCGGCGGCCGAGATGCAGAACCAGTCGTCGCTGTGGCTCAACGTGCGCCGCGACAAGCCGGACTGGATTTACATCCAGGGCTGGGGCGCGATGAACCCGACGGCCGTCAAGGAAGCGGCGAAGATCAACTTCCCGATGAACAAGCTGGTCGGCGTCTGGTGGGCCGGCGGCGATGACGACGCGCGCGCCGGCGGCGCCTCTGCGAAGGGCTACAGCTCGCTCGCCTTCAACATGGCCGGCAGCGACTTCCCGGTGATGAAGGACATCCAGAAATACGTCGTCGAGAAGGGCAAAAGCCAGGTGACGTCGCCCGACAAGGTGGGCGAGGCACACTACAATCGCGGCGTCTTCAATTCGATGCTGATCGCGGAAGGCATCCGCACCGCGCAGAAGATCACCGGCAAGAAGGCGATCACCGGCGAGGATATGCGTCGCGGTCTCGAGGCGCTCAACATCACCGATGCGCGGCTGAAGGAGATGGGGGCGGAAGGCTTCACGGCGCCGGTCAAGGTCTCCTGCGCCGATCATAGCGGCCACAACAAGATCTTCATCGCGCAGTGGGACGGCACGAAGTACGTCAAGGCGTCCGACTGGATCGAGCCGCTGAAGGACAAGGTTCGTCCGCTCATCGACGAAGCCGCGAAGAGCTACGCGACCTCGACGACCGGCTGGCCGAAGCGAACGGAAGCTTGCGAGAAGTCGTCGTAGGCGGTTGGGCCAATGATATCTCCCCGTGTAAGCGGGGAGATATTCAGTGGTTGTCATGCCCGCGAAGGCGGGCATCCAGTAGTCACAGAGCTGGCGAGAACGCTCGAGACGCTACGGCGTACTGGGTCCCCGCTTTTGCGGGGACGACGACGGAAAGCAGGATAGCCAAGACCATGAGCGCGATGCCTTCGACTGCCGGTGCAGCAAAAGAACCCGCGGCCGCCGCCAATATCCTCTCCGTCAACAACATCGAGGTCGTCTACGACCACGTCATCCTCGTGCTCAAGGGCGTGTCGCTGGATGTCGCGAAAGGCGGCATCGTCGCGCTGCTCGGCGCCAACGGCGCCGGCAAAACCACCACGCTCAAGGCGATCTCCAACCTGCTGCATTCGGAGCGCGGCGAGGTCACCAAAGGCTCGATCGTCTTCGACGGCGAGGAGGTGCAGGCGCGCTCGCCGAACGAACTCGTTCGCCGTGGCTGCATCCAGGTGATGGAAGGCCGCGAATGTTTCGGCCACCTCACGATCGAGGAGAATCTGCTGACCGGCGCGTTCACGCGGCGAGACGGCAATGCGGCCATCCGCACCGACCTCGAGCGTATCTACACCTACTTTCCGCGCCTGCGCGAGCGGCGCAATTCGATGGCGGGCTACACGTCCGGCGGCGAGCAGCAGATGTGCGCGGTCGGCCGCGCGCTGATGTCGCGGCCGAAGATGATCCTGCTCGACGAGCCGTCGATGGGGCTTGCGCCGCAAATCGTGGAGGAGATCTTCGAGATCGTGCGCGCGCTCAACGAGAAGGAAAACGTCTCCTTCCTGCTGGCGGAACAGAACACCAATATGGCGCTGAAATACGCGCGCTACGGCTACATTCTCGAAAGCGGCCGCGTGGTGCTCGACGGCGACGCCAAGTCGTTGCGCGAGAACGAGGACGTGAAGGAATTCTATCTCGGCGCCGCGGGCGATGCCCGCAAGTCGTTCCGCAATGTGAAGCACTACAAGCGACGCAAGCGCTGGCTGGCCTGATCGATGCCGCTCGCGATTGAAACGTGGCTCGCATTCGCGGCGCTCGCCCTCGGCCTCGTGCTGACGCCCGGACCCAACATGATCTATCTCGTCTCGCGTTCGCTCAGCCAAGGCTGGCGCGCGGGGGCGATCTCGCTCGCCGGCACGGCGGCGGGCTTCGTCGTCTTCGTGCTCTCGGCGGCGTTCGGGCTCACCGCCATCGCGCTTGCGGTGCCGTTCGTCTACGAGGCCATCAAGTTCGCGGGCGCTGCGTATCTGCTGTGGCTGGCATGGCAGTCCGTCAAGCCCGGCGGCGCGTCGCCCTTCGTGACGCGGAATCTGCCCCCTGCCGGGGTGCGGCGACTTTTTGTGATGGGTCTGCTGACGAGCCTGCTCAATCCGAAAGTGGCGTTGTTTTACGTGGCGCTGCTGCCGCAATTCGTCGATCCCATGCGCGGCGGCCTGCTGGCGCAGCACCTGCTTCTCGGCACGACGCAGATCGCCATCAGCCTGACCGTCAACTTCATGTTCATTCTTGCCGCCGGAGCGGTCGCGACGTTCTTCGCACGCAATCCTTTCTGGCTTGCCGTGCAGCGTTACCTGATGGGTTTCGTTCTCGGCGGCCTCGCCGTGCGGCTTGCGTTCGAGCGGAGGTGATCGATGTCGCAGCATTTCGACGCGCTGGAGACGCGCGCGCCGGCGGAGCGCGAAGCGGCGCAGTTCGCCCGATTGCCGGATGCGCTCGCGCATGCCCTGGCCGCGCCGGGATGGGCGAGGCATCTCGCCGGCCTCGACCCGACGAAAATTACCTCGCGGCGCGAACTGGCGTCCCTGCCGCTGCTGCGCAAATCGGACCTCGTGCGGTTGCAGCGGGACGATCCGCCGTTCGCCGGCTTCGCGGTCGTCGCGCCGGGCAGGGCGAAGCGTCTCTTCATGTCGCCGGGGCCGATCTTCGAGCCGGAAGGGCATGGCGTCGATGGCGGCGGCGCCGCGCGGGCGCTGTTCGCGGCCGGATTCCGGCCCGGCGATATCGCGCACAACGCGTTCTCGCATCACCTGACGCCCGGCGCCTACATCCTTGAGGCGGGCGCGCATGCGCTCGGCTGCGCGACGATTCCCGGCGGCATCGGCAACACCGAGCAGCAGATCGAAGCGATCGCGCACTACCGCGCCAGCGGCTACATCGGCACGCCGGATTTTCTGAAGATCGTCCTCGATGCCGCCGACAAGGCCGGAAAGGACGTGTCGTCGCTCAAGCGCGCGCTGATGTCCGGGGCGGCGCTGCCGGCATCGCTGCGCGACGCGCTTGCCGGGCGCGGCGTGACGGCGATGCAGTGCTACGCGATCGCGGAAGTCGGCGTCATCGCCTACGAGAGCGAGGCGCGCGAGGGGTTGATCGTCAACGAGCATGTGATCGTCGAGATCGTGCGGCCGGGAACCGGCGAGCCGGTACCGGACGGCGAGGTCGGCGAAGTGGTCGTGACCTCCTTCGATTCCGACTATCCGATGATCCGCCTCGCGACCGGCGACCTTTCGGCGGTGCTGGCGGGGGTGTCGCCATGCGGGCGCACGAACATGCGCATCAAGGGGTGGATGGGGCGCGCCGACCAGACCGCCAAGGTGAAGGGCATGTTCGTGCGGCCGGAGCAGGTCGCCGAGATCGCCAAGCGGCATCCGGAAGTTCTGCGTCTGCGCCTCGTCGTCACGCGCGCGAACGAGCAGGACGCAATGATCCTGCATGCCGAATGCACGCACCCGTCCGACGCGCTGGCCGCGGCGCTGGCGGAGGCGTTGCAGGCGGCCACCAAGGTGCGCGGGACGGTGAAGCTCGCATCGCCCGGTTCGCTGCCGAACGACGGCAAGGTGATCGCCGACGAACGACCGGTGGGGTGAACGACCGGTGGGATGAAGTCCCACGCTTCGATCCGATACTCTCCATCATCCTGAGGTGCGCGGCGCGAAGCGCCGAGCCTCGAAGGACGACGGCCCGTGACTCGTGGCCCGACGCGCTTACTCCACCTTCAGGCGTCCCTCGACGCCGGTGCGGATCGTGCCGAGCGCTTCGAGATGCTCCATCACCGCCGGCGCGAGCAGCGGCGCGTCGTAGTCGGGCGTGATGCGGTCGGCGTTCCGGAACATGACGTAATCGTCGCCGCCGCGCGCGATGAAGTCGTTGATGGCGACGCGATAGCGGCGCTTGTCGTCGAGCGGGGCGCCGCCGACGGTGATGGCGGTCACGCGTCGTCCGGCCGGCCGGGACGGATCGAACCGCACCGTCATGCCGGAGACTTGCGGAAACCGGCCGCTCGGCGTGGGAAGCTTCGCGAGCCCGTTCTCCATCGCCGCGCGCAGGCCGGCGCCGTCGATCGAGACGACGACGATGCGGTTGCCGAAGGGAAGCTCCGAGAGCACATCCTGCCGGGTGATGACGAGGCCGGCCGTGTAGACCTTGCCGGCTCGGATGCCGCCGCCGTTCATCACCGCCGCGTCGGCATGCGTCGAGCGCCGCATGGCGTCGGCGATGAGGTTGCCGACCGCGGCCTCGCCGGTGCGCAGCGTGGCGCTGCGCGTATCGAGCTCGATGGCGGAGGTCGCGAGCGGCGTTTTCAGCTCTCGCTCCAGCCGGGCCTGGAACCCGGCGACGACCGCGGCGACCTCCGGGTCGGGCGTCACCGTCGCCGTGTCGACGATGCGAAACTGCGGCCACCACTTCGTCGCGCGCTTGCCGTCCTTCTCGCTCACCGTGACGGTAACGTCGATCGCGGTGACGTAGTGGGCGTCATAGCTCGACTCGACGATGGCGGAGCGCTCGTCGTGGGCGATGAAGAGATCGTGCGTGTGCCCGGTCAGCATCAGGTCGATCGCGGGATTGAACTGCAAGGCCAAGCTGTCGCCGCGGTCGCAATGCATCACTGCGACGACGAAATCCGCGCCCTCCTGCCGCAGCGCCGCCGCCTGCGCGCGCGCGGTGTCGATCGTGCTCGAAAAGCGCAGGTCCTCCGTCGAGGAACTCATCGGGGAGCGCTCGTAGGCGAGGCCGATCAGGCCGATCCTGACGCCGTCGATGTCGATGATCGCGCGGTCCTTGAAGGCGGGGAGCGCGGCGCCGTCGGCCGTGCGGAGGTTGGCGGCATAGAGGGGAAACCTCGCCTCCGCCATGCGCTCGAGAAATGTCGCCTTGCCGAAATCGAATTCGTGGTTGCCGGGCACGAAGATATCCGGCGCCAGCATATTGGTCAGCGTGACGATATGCGCGCCGCGATCGAGTCCCGACATCAGGGAGGGGGAGAGCGTGTCGCCGCCGTGGGCGAACACGACATGGCCGCCCTTGGCGCGCTCGGCCTTGACGACGGCCGCAAGCCGGGCGAAGCCGCCACGCGTCTTTCCGTCGCTGCCCTCCTGCGCATCCATGAGGTAGATATCATTGGTGAGGACGAAGGTGACGGTTGTGGAGGCGGCCGTTCGCGCGCGCGCGAGCGTCGTCCGCACGGTCGCCAGCAAGGCGCCGAGCCAGGTCAAAAAACGGCGACGCGTCAAATGCATGCTATTCCCCGCAGGACGTGCCGCTGCCATATCATGGGACCGAACCCGCGCGCCAACCGACCGATGCTCTTATCATGAACGACATGACACCAATGCCGCCCCCGCCTGTGACAAAAAGCGAGGCCGTCGGCGTTCTCCTGGTCAACCTCGGGACACCGGACGCGACCGATTACTGGTCGATGCGGCGGTATCTCAAGGAGTTCCTGTCGGATCCGCGCGTGATCGAGGAGAACCGCACCAAGTGGTGGCTGGTGCTCAACCTCATCGTCCTGTCGGTGCGTCCGGGCCGCAAGGGGCGCGATTACGACGGCATCTGGAACAAGGAGCGCGACGAGTCGCCGCTTAAGACCATCACACGGGGGCAGGCGGAAAAGCTCGCCGCCACGCTCGGCTTCTCCGATACGCCAGTGGTCGTCGATTGGGCGATGCGTTACGGCAACCCGTCGATCGCGGCGCGGATCGAGGCGCTGGCGGCGGCAGGATGTTCGCGCCTGCTCGTTGTGCCGCTCTATCCGCAATATGCGGCGGCGACGAGCGCCACCGTGTGCGACAAGGTGTTCGAGAAGCTCGCCGCCATGCGGGCGCAACCGGTGCTGCGCGTGGCGCCGCCTTACTACCAGGACCCGGTCTATATCGACGCCTTGGCGAAGTCGCTGGAGCAGGAGCTTGCCAAGCTCAGTTTCACGCCGGAGATCATTCTCGCCTCATTTCACGGCGTGCCAAAGGATTACATCACCCTCGGCGACCCTTATCGCGATCAATGCGTCGAGACGGTGCGTCTGCTGCGCGAGCGGCTGGGGATGAGCGAGGAGCGCTTGATGCTCACGTTCCAGTCGCGGTTCGGGCCGGAGGAGTGGCTGCAGCCCTATACCGACATGACCGTGAAGGCGCTGGCCGCGCAGGGCGTGAAGAGTCTCGCGGTGATCACGCCGGGGTTCGCGGCCGATTGCCTGGAGACGCTGGAGGAGATCGCGGTCGAGAATGCGGAATTCTTCAAGCACGGCGGCGGTGAGAATTTCGCCGCCATTCCTTGCCTTAACGACAGCGACCTGGGCGTTCGCGTCATCCGCGAAGTGGTGCAACGCGAGTTGATGGGCTGGGTCTCGCTGGCGCGATGAGCGGCAATCTCCTAGAAGAAGGCCGGCGAGCGCATAGGGGCTCGCAGGTGCCGGGAGGGAGACGACCTTGATTCACGTTCTTGCGATGATCACCACCAAGCCCGGCCAGCGCGACAAGGTGCTGGAGATCTTCCGCGCCAATGTGCCGGCCGTGCACGCGGAAAAAGGCTGCATCGAATACGGCGCGACCGTCGACGCCGACGGCATCGGTCCGGTGCAGACGAAGCTCGGGCCCGACACGTTCGTCGTCGTTGAAAAGTGGGAAAGCGCCGACGCGCTCAAGGCGCATGGCGCCTCGCCGCATATGGCCGCCTACGGCGCCAAGACCAAGGAGATGCTGGCAAGCCGCGTCATCCACGTGCTTTCGCCCGCGTAGGCGGGCGGCGCGGCTTCGCTTCTTCCCGCAAGCGGGGAGGAGAGGCAGAGCCGATTATGGGGACTGCGTTGAACCCCGCGCGTCCGAGCGGCGGCTAAAGCGGACACGGAATGTCGCGGCGGCCGGCGCTTGTCGGGGCGGACGCGGCGTTCCACAATGTCCGTTCCGAAAAGGGGGCGTTATGTTTCCGCTGGGTCTCGACGTTTTCGTTGTCGTCATCGTCCTTTTGGCGGTGCTCACGCTGTTCGCCGGCGTCAAGACGGTGACGCAGGGCTATCAATGGACGGTCGAGCGCTTCGGCCGATACACGCGCACGCTCTCGCCCGGCCTCAATCTCATCGTGCCCTATTTCGATCGCATCGGGCACAAGATAAACATGATGGAGCAGGTGATCGAGATTCCGCAGCAGGATGTCATCACCCGCGACAATGCGACCGTCACCGTCGACGGCATCGCCTTCTTCCAGGTCATCGACGCCGCCAAGGCGAGTTACGAGGTCGCGCATCTCGACAACGCGATCATCCAGCTCACCATGACCAACATCCGCTCCGTCATGGGCTCGATGGATCTCGACCAGATGCTGTCGCATCGCGACGAGATCAACGAGCGGCTGCTGCGTGTGGTCGACGCCGCCGTCGCGCCCTGGGGCGTGAAGGTCAACCGGATCGAGATCAAGGATATCGTGCCGCCGAAGGATCTCATCGCCTCGATGGCGCGGCAGATGAAGGCGGAACGCGACAAGCGCGCCGAAATCCTGACCGCCGAGGGGCAGCGCCAGTCGGAAATCCTGCGCGCCGAGGGCGCGAAGCAATCGCAGATCCTCGAGGCCGAAGGCCGCAAGGAGGCCGCGTTCCGCGACGCCGAAGCGCGCGAGCGCCTGGCGCAAGCGGAAGCGAAGGCGACGGAGATGGTGAGCGAGGCGGTCGCGCGCGGCGACGTCTCCGCGCTGAACTACTTCGTCGCGCAACAATATCTGAAGGCGCTCGGCCAGATTGCGGAAGCGCCGAACCAGAAGGTTCTCATGCTGCCGATCGAGGCGACGAATGTGCTCGGCTCGCTTGCGGGCATCGGTGAGATCGCGCGCGCGACGTTCGGAGACGCCGGCGCGGCGCCTGCTGGCTCCGCCGCCGTCCGCCGTCCGACGGTTCCGCCGGCCGGTCCGTCGCAGCGCTGAGGGCTATGATGGTCGACTGGCTCGTCGGTCTCGGCGTCTGGAACTGGTTCGTCCTCGCCGGCGTTTTACTCGCGATCGAGGTTCTCGCGCCCGGCACGTTCGTGCTGTGGCTCGGCGTTTCCGCCGCGGCCGTCGGGCTCATCTCGCTGCTGATTGCTTGGCCATGGCAGGCGCAGCTCGTCGCGTTCGCGGCGCTTTCCATCGCGTCGATCATTCTCTGGCGAAGGCTCTCGCCGAGGACGGAGGAGCTGGCGGCGCAGCCCTTCCTCAACCGTCGCGCCGACAGTTTCATCGGCCGCGTTTTCACGTTGGAAAAGCCGATCATCGACGGCGGCGGCACGGTGCGCATCGGCGATACGATCTGGCAGGTGCGGGGCCCCGATCTGCCGGCCGGCTCGCGCATCACCGTGACCGGCACCGACGGCACGATGCTGGTGGTGGCGAAGACGCAGGAGTGAGGACGCGTCATTCCGGCCAAGGCGGCCTGCCGTTAGTCGTAGCCCGTGTTGAGCGAAGCGAAACGCGGGGATCGTGCGTGGCGGCCTTCGCGGATTAGCGTTTTCCCGGATTTCGCTGCGCTCAATCCGGGCTACGGGCAAGCGACCGTCATTCCGGCCAAGGCGGCGCAGCCGCCGCGAGCCGGAACCTGGAATCATTATGCTTGCGATGACGGTCGGTCGAATCCAAAAATCGAGAAAACGACGCGACGCCGCAGTCCCTCGCGTTGTTGCGGAGTCTGGGTTCCGCTCTCGCGCTGCGCGCTCGGCCGGAATGCCAGTGAGCGGTCGCTTCGATCGTTAAGCCACGCCGGCACGCAGCAGGTCGTGGAAATGCAGGATGCCGACGGGACGGCCGTCCTCGATCACCATCAGCACCGTGATCTTCGATGTGTTGATGATCTCGAGCGCTTCGCTTGCGAGTTGATCCGGCCGCACCGTTTTGGGCGACGGCGTCATCACCGCCTCCACCGAGAGCGCAAGCAGGTCGGAGCCGATGTGCCGGCGCAGGTCGCCGTCGGTGATGATGCCGGCGAGCCGGCCCTGCGCGTCGGCGATGCCGACGCAGCCGGCGCCCTTGCGCGACATCTCGGCGATGGCTTCAGCCATCGGCGTTCCCGTGACGACGAGCGGCAAGGCGTCGCCGGTCTTCATCAAGTCACGCACGAACTTCAACATCGCGCCGAGGCGGCCGCCGGGGTGGAAGACGCGAAAGTCGACCGGCGTGAAGCCACGGCTTTCGAGCAACGCGATCGCAAGCGCGTCACCGAGCGCAAGCTGCATCAGCGCGGACGTCGTCGGCGCGAGGTTGTGCGGGCAGGCCTCGCGGGCCGCCGGCAGCAGGAGCACGACGTCGGCGGCACGCCCGAGCGTGCTGTCGGCATGCGCCGTCACCGCGACCAGACCGATGCGGAAGCGGCGGGAATAGTCGATCAAGTCCTTGAGCTCGGCGGTTTCGCCCGACCACGACAGTGCGACGATGACGTCGCCGCCGGTGATCATGCCGAGGTCGCCATGGCTCGCCTCGCTCGGATGCACGAAGAAAGCGGGCGTTCCAGTGGAGGCGAAGGTCGCCGCGATCTTGCGTCCGACATGGCCCGACTTGCCCATGCCGGTGACGATGACGCGGCCGCTGGCGCCGGCGATCAGTTCGGCGGCGGCCACGAACGGCGCGCCGAGGCCGTTATGCAGCGCGGCCGCCAACGCGGCGATGCCCTCGCCCTCGGCTTCGAAGGTGCGGGCGGCGCAGGCGAGGAGCGCGTGCGTGCGGTCGGCGGCAGGGTCGGGCGTTCGCTTTGGCTGGGCCATGGGTCGTGTGTTTGCGCGTGATTTGCGAAGCGGCATAGCACGCGGGAAGGCGGCGCGCGACCTGCGGCGGAGGCCGCTCAACCTCCCATTAACCATGCTCGTTCTATTCCCGTTAACCATGGGCCGGCCGTTCGGCCGGTCAGGGGAGTGCTGAACGTGCCAGGCCTGCGCCCAGGGCTGCTTCTACCTCTCGGCTTCGGCGGGCTCCTGGCCGCGCTGGCGCCGCTGGTGGTGGGCGCGCAGTCGACCGGCGAGGCACCCTTCGGGCTGCGCTCGACGTTCGATTTTGGGGCGACGCCGGACGCGGCCGTTCCGGACCGGCGAAGCCCCGGACGTCAGCAAAAGCGGACGAAAAGGCCGGTTTCGGCGCAGTACGGCAATCCGCCCGGCTCCGGAGCCGGGCAAACAGGGTTTATCTCCACCAACCGTCCGGCCCGGCGGAGCGCGGCGTCGCGGGCCGCCGCCGTCGGTGCCCCGCTCGATATCACGCCACGCCTTGCCGAGAGCGCATCGGCGGCGGCTCGTCCGCCCGTCGCTCCAACGCCGCCCGCGCCGCAGGCAAACCCGGCGACGCCGTCACGGGCGCCGCGCCTTAACGGGGCGCTCAAACGCGACCAGATGGTCGTCATCCCGGGACCGGATGTGCGTGGTCCGATCCGTCTGCGATCTTCCCGCGAGGAAGACCCGTTCGATCCGACTGGCATCCATGTCGGAAGTTTCACCGTCAAGCCGGCGATCGAACTCGGGCGCGGCTACAACGACAATGCCGGCGGCGTGCCGAACGGCCGCGGGTCGTATGTCAACGTCATTGCCCCGGAGCTCGTGGCGCGCTCCAACTGGTCGCAGCACGAACTGCTCGTGGATCTGCGCGGCACCTACACCACTTACGATCAGGCCTCGACGATCAATCGCCCGGCGTTCAACGGCAAGGTCGCCGGCCGTATCGATGTGACGCGCGATACGCGCGTCGAAATCGAGGGCCGTACTATCATCGGAACCGACAGCGCCAACAGCCCAAACCTGCAAGCCGGCCTGGCGCGGCTGCCGATCTTCACCGATGTCGGCTCGTCGCTCGGCGTCGTGCATCGCTTCAACCGCTTCGAGGTCAGTCTCAAGGGCAGCGCCGATCGCACGACGTATGAGAACTCGAAGCTGATCGACGGCTCGATCGCCAGCAACCGCGACCGCAACTTCGATCAATATGCCGCGGCGCTCCGTGCGAGCTACGAACTGACGCCGGGGATGAAGCCGTTCATCGAAGCGGTGGTAGACGAGCGCGTTCATGATCTCACCGTCGATGCGTCCGGCTTCCGCCGCAATTCCGAGGGGACGACCGGGCGCGTCGGCTCGACGTTCGAACTTGCGCGTACGCTGACCGGCGAAGTGTCCGCCGGATATCTGCGGCGGACTTACGAAGATCCGGCCTTGCGCGACCTGCAGGGCGCGGTGCTGGACGCCTCGCTGATCTGGACCGCGACACCGCTCACGACGCTGAAGCTCTCGGCGACGTCGGGCTCTGACGAGAGCACGGTGCCCGGCGTCTCCGGCGTGTTCCGCCGCGACTATGCGCTGCAGGTCGATCATGCCTTCCGCCGCTGGCTGATCGCGACGGCGCGACTGAGCTACGGCACCGACGACTACGAAGGCTCGATCCGCCGCGACGAGCGCTACGCCGCGACCGTCGCGGTGACGTACAAGCTCAATCGCGACGTGCAGCTCAAGGGCGAGTATCGTCGCGAATGGCTGCATTCCTCCGAGCCGGGGAACGACTACACGGCCAATATCGCGATGATCGGGCTACGGCTGCAGCGCTGAGCGTCACCGCAGCGATCGTTCGAGAACGCGCAACGCCTGCGCATTCATCCACGCCGCGTTGAAACGCCTTCGCGGCGTACGCCGCGAGGCCCCGCGCGATAGATGACGGGCGCGTCGCGCCATCGTCACCCTTTCAACAGCCTCTCGATTTCCTCACGGAAGTGGCCGGAAAGGTCCTGGTTGGCGAGGCCGTAGCCGACATTCGCGGCGAGGAAGCCGAGCTTCGAGCCGCAGTCGAAGATGCGGCCGTCGAACCTGTAGCCGTAGAACGGCTGCTGCTTCGCCAGCGTCAGCATCGAATCGGTGAGCTGGATTTCGCCGCCGGCGCCTGCCGTCTGCTTCGCCAGCAGGTCGAACACTTCCGGCTGCAGGATGTAGCGGCCGGAAATCATGTAGTTCGACGGTGCGTCCTCGGCCTTTGGCTTCTCCACCATCGAGGTGATGCGAAAGCCCGTGCCTTGCGCCTCGCCGACGCCGACGATGCCGTATTGATGCACCTGCTCGCGCGGCACCTCGCTCACCGCGACGACGTTGCCACCCTTGGCGTCGGCGTAGACCTGCATCATGCCGGCAAGGCATCCGGGCGTGCCCTGATGCAGCATGTCGGGGAGGAGGAGGGCGAACGGCTCATCGCCGACGAGTTCGCGAGCGCACCACACCGCGTGGCCGAGCCCAAGCGGCTCCTGCTGACGGGTAAAGCTTGTCGCGCCTGCCGCAGGCTGCGCCGCGGCCAGTTGCCCGAGCTCCGTCTTCTTGCCCCGCCTCTCCAGCGTCGCCTCGAGCTCGAACTGGTGATCGAAATGGTCCTCGATCGCGCCCTTTCCTCGGCCAGTGACGAAGATGAAGTGCTCGATGCCGGCGGCGCGGGCCTCGTCCACCACGTGCTGGATCACCGGCCGGTCGACGACGGTGAGCATCTCCTTCGGGACGGCCTTGGTGGCCGGAAGAAAACGCGTGCCGAGGCCGGCGACGGGGAAAACGGCTTTGCGGATCGGCTTCATGAACTCTCGTGGGTCAGGGGTGGGGGAGCGGGAATGCGGAGCACCATTAAGCCATCGAAGCCGGCGAGGTTGCGGCGACGAAGCCGGTTGCGGATTTGAGCATTTTTGCGCCAAATCGGCGCGGCATGGAGACTGTTAGGGATTGAGTAACCGTCTGGCCGCCAATTTGAGGCATCTTAAGGGCAAACGCGAGCGAATACGGAACGTGCGGGACCGAGTGAAAGCAAGCTTCGTGACAATTGCGGCCTTTGCCGGCCTGTCGCTGATCGCCGCCATTCCCGCGGGGGCGGACGACCGCTTTCCGGCGCAATTGATGGATCCGGAGCCGACCGGGTCGATTACGACGTTTGCGTCCGTCAATTCGCAGTCCACTCATCCCGACATGGCGCCCGATGCGCTTCTTGGCGCGATCGCCGATTTCGATTCCTGCCTTCGCTCGCTTGGCCCCGCGGCCGCCAAGCACGGCATTCCGCCGGCGAACTACGCGCGTCTCACCGCCGGACTCAGTCCCGACGTCCACATCTTGAAGCTGCTCGACGCGCAACCGGAGTTCACCAAGTCGGTCTGGGATTATATCGACACGCTGGTCAGCGAGGAGCGCATCAAGCGGGGACGAGAACTGCTGGCGCAATACGCGCAGACGTTCGCGGCGGCGGAGCGCGCCTATGGCGTCGACCGCTACGTCATCGCCGCCATCTGGGGCGTGGAAACGAAATACTCGGCCGTCGCCGGCGACCGGCCGGTGCTGCGCTCGACCGCGACGCTCGCCTGCATCGGCCGGCGGCAGGCGTATTTCGCCAAGGAGCTCATGGCGGTTCTGGAACTGCTCAATCACGGCGATATCGCGCCGGAGCGGCTCAAGGGGTCCTGGGCCGGGGCGTTCGGGCCGACCCAGTTCATGCCGACGGTCTACAAGCGCTACGCCGTGGATTTCGACGGCGACGGGCGCCGCGACATCATCGGCTCCGTCCCCGACATGATCGGGTCGACCGCCAACTATTTGAAAAAGAACGGCTGGCACGCCGGCGCGACGTGGGGCTACGAGGTCGTGCTGCCGCGCAATTTCGACTTCATGCTCGCGGACCGTTCGCGCCAGCATACCTTGCGCCAGTGGGAGCATGCCGGCGTTCGCCGCGCGAACGGCGCGGCGTTTCCACGAGCGAACGATAAAGCCTTCCTGCTGGCGCCGGCCGGCGCGCGCGGGCCGGCTTTCCTCATGCTCGGCAATTTCCGCGCGATCATGCGTTACAATCCGGCCGAAGCGTACGCGCTCGCGATCGGGCATCTCGCCGACCGGCTGCGCGGCGGGGACGCTTTCGTTCAAGCCTGGCCGCGCGACGAGCGCGTGCTGTCGCGAACGGAGCGGTACGAGTTGCAGCAGCGCCTCGCGAATCGCGGATACGGCATCGGGGAGCCGGACGGACAGTTGGGCGCGCGCACGCGGGCGGCGCTGCGGCAATATCAGGCCTCCGTCGGGCTTGTGCCGGACGGCTTTGCCTCCAGCTCGATCCTGCAGCATCTACGCGCCCGCTAGCGCGGGGGCGTTGCGGCAAACGAGCGCGCGCCGGATTCCGCCTTAAGCCTCTGTTTGATCGTCAAAGCATAGTCCGATCAGCGCGTTAACGTGATTTGACGCACGGTTTCGCCGGTGCGGTGCGTCTTCCCGTACCGGGCCCGATCTTCAAGTTGACATTTTCCTCGGCCTACTAGCGGATGCGGCCCTAAGAGACCCGAATTTGGCGCGGTCGAGGACGACCGGATGAGGCAGGATTCCGTGCACGGCTGGAGGAAGCTGCGGCGCTGCGCGGCGGCGTTCGGCCGTCTCGCCTGCGCCGTCCTGCTGGTCGTCGGCGAGGTCGCGGTGGCTGCGACGGCGGTGGGCATCGCCAGCCGCTCCGCCCATGCGCAGTTCTTTCCGTTCGGCGACGACAATTCCTATCGCCGCGACCGGGACTATTACCAGCGTCCTCCGCGCCCGCGCCAGCCGGTGCAAGGCTATCAGCGCCAGCAGCAACAGCCGGGTTGGTTCGGCATTCCCGGGTTCGGCTGGGGCGGAGACCCGCGCGTCCCCGAATACGAGCGGCAGCAGGCGCCGGTGCGGCGTGCTCCCCGGCCGGCGCATGTCGAACCGACCCGTCCGCCGGCCCCGCCGAAGAAGCCGGATATCGAGCCGACGACGCATGTGGTGGTGATCGGTGACACGATGTCGGAATGGCTTGCGTCCGGCCTCGAGGAGGCGTTCGCCGATACGCCGGACATCGGCGTGACACGCAACCCGAAGATCGCTTCCAGTCTGCTGCGCAACGAAGGGCGCGACGCCGACCCGCTGCAGGCGATTCAGGAAGCGCTGGCCGGCGAGAAGGCCGAATTCGTCGTCATCATGACCGGCATCAACGACCGGCATGCGATCCGCGAGCGGGAAAAGCCGAAAGCGGCGGAAAAGAAGCCAAACGATCCCAATCAGCCTGCGGTCGCGGCTCCTGAGCATGAAAAGCCGGGCGCAATGCAGACCTACGAGTTCAAGTCGGAGAAATGGGCGGAGCTTTACGCCAAGCGGATCGACGATACGATCGCGGTTCTGAAAGCGAAGCGCGTTCCGGTGATCTGGGTCGGGTTGCCGCCGGTGCGCGGCCCGCGCTCGCGCGCCGATCTCACGTTTCTCAACGACCTCTACAAGGATCGCGCCGAGAAGGCCGGCATTCTCTATGTCGACATCTGGGACGGCTTCATGGAGGAGTCCGGCGACTTCTCCACCTTCGGTCCCGACGTGCTCGGCCAGGTGCGCCGGCTGCGCACCGGCGACGGTGTGAACTTCACCAAGGCCGGTGCGCGTAAGCTCGCGCATTTCGTCGACCGTGAGATCAAGCGCCTACAGCAGAAGGCGACGCCCGTGGCGTTGCCGGCGCCGGATGAGACGCCGCGGGAGACCGCGCCCGCCGCCGGTCCGAGCGGCCCGGCGCCGCGTCCCGTCGCGGGTCCTGTCGTGCCGCTGACCGGCGGCCCGGCAGCGAATGAGAGCGCCCTTGCGGGAGGGTCGAAGGCCGCCGATCCAGCGTCGGATTCGCCTGCCGCGCGCGTGCTCGTGAAGGGCGAGGCCATTCCGTCGGCGCAGGGGCGGGCCGATGATTTTTCCTGGACGCCGGTTTCCGCCGCCTCGACGCAGCAGGATATCGCGCCGCTGCCGCAGGCGGCGCCGCCGCCTCCCGCGACCCGTGCCGCGCCGCCGGCGCCGCAACAACAGCGCGCGCGGCCGGCGCCGCCGCGCCGAAGCCATCCGCAGCAGCAACGTTCGGCCGTCCAGCCTCCACCGGTTGCCGACAGACCGGCGCGCTAAAGCATTTCTTGACGAAGCGTCTGACGGTTTGCCGCGCGATGGCCGGCCACGTCAGCGCGGCAGCGTCGTCGTTCCCATCAGAAATTTGTCGACCGCGTGCGCAGCCTGGCGGCCTTCGCGGATCGCCCACACGACCAGCGACTGCCCGCGCCGCATGTCGCCCGCCGCGAACACCTTCGGCACCGAGGTCTGATAGGCGCGGGTGTCGGCGGCGACATTGCCGCGCGGATCGAGCGCGACATCGAGCGCCTTGAGCATGCCTTCGTGCACCGGATGCACGAAGCCCATCGCCAGCAGGACGAGGTCGGCGCGCAGATCGAATTCCGTGCCCGGAACCGGCTTGAACTTCTCGTCGACGCGCACGCAGCGCAACTTCTGCACGCGGCCGTTCTTGCCTAGGAACTCTTGCGTCATCACCGCGAAGTCGCGCTCGGCGCCTTCCTCGTGGCTCGACGAGGTGCGCAACTTCAGCGGCCAATTCGGCCATGTGAGAAGCTTGTCCTCCTTCTCGGGCGGTCGCGCCATGATCTCAAGCTGGGTTACCGACAACGCGCCCTGTCGGACCGATGTGCCGATACAGTCGGAGCCGGTGTCGCCGCCGCCGATGACGACGACGTGCTTGCCGCCGGCGAGGATCGGCTGCACGTTGCCGATCGGCTCGTCGCCGACGCGCCGGTTCTGCTGCGGCAGGAAGTCCATCGCGAAATGGATGCCGTCGAGATCGCGGCCGGGGATCGGCAGGTCGCGGCCCTTTTCGGAGCCGCCGGCAAGCACGACGGCGTCATGGCCTTCCAGCAGCACCTCGACGGGCGTGGTGGCGCCGATGTGCGCGCCATGGTGAAAGGTGACGCCCTCCGCCTCCATCTGCTTCACGCGGCGGTCGATGTGATACTTCTCCATCTTGAAGTCGGGGATGCCGTAGCGGAGAAGGCCGCCAGCCTTGGCGCTCTTTTCGTAAACGTGCACGTCGTGGCCAGCGCGCGCGAGCTGCTGCGCGCAGGCGAGACCGGCCGGGCCCGATCCCACGATCGCGACTTTCTTGCCCGTCTTTTGTTCCGGCGGTTCCGGTCGAAGCCATCCCTCCTCGAAGGCGCGGTCGACGATCGCGCATTCGATCGTCTTGATCGTCACCGGCGTGTCTTCGAGGTTGAGCGTGCAGGCCGCCTCGCAGGGGGCCGGGCAGATGCGCCCCGTGACTTCCGGGAAGTTGTTCGTCGAATGCAGATTGCGCGACGCCTCTTCCCAATCGTTGCGGTAGACGAGATCGTTCCAGTCCGGGATCTGATTGTTGACCGGGCAGCCGTTGTGACAATAGGGGATGCCGCAATCCATGCAGCGCGCCGCCTGGTCGCGCGTCGCCTCTTCCGATAGCGGGATGACGAATTCGCGATAGTGGCGCACGCGGTCGCCCGCCGGCGCGTAGCGCCGGTCGCGGCGGTCGATCTCGAGGAAACCTGTGACCTTGCCCACGTTCGCTTCTCACGCTTTCAAAAAAACCAAGGACCGAAATACCAATAGGAAAACGCCACGACGCCGCCGAGCCCGAACGCCCACGGCTCGACGCCGCCATTCACCGCGTAGATGGCGGCCGGCACCGCTAGAGCGAGGGCCAGCGTCATGCCGGCGTGGAGAAAGCGCAGCATCGCCTTAGCCTCACTCAGCCGCCTGCATCGTCGCCGCGCGTTTCATTTCCATCAGCGCGCGCCGGTACTCGACCGGCATGACCTTGCGGAATTTCGGCAGATAGTTCGCCCAGTCCGCCAGGATCAATTTCGCGCGCTCGGAGCCGGTGTAGCGCAGGTGGTTGACGATGAGCTGATGTAGCCGCTCGTCGTCGTGCAGGCTCATGTCCGCCATCACGTCGACGCGGCCGTGCGTGTCGAGATCGCCGGACTGGTGATAGTGGCGGGCGATCGCTTCCTCTTCCGCCAGCACGGCTTCAAGATCGACCATCGAGAGGTTGCAGCGCTTGTCGAAGTCGCCGTCCTCATCGAGGACATAGGCGATGCCACCGGACATGCCGGCCGCGAAGTTGCGCCCGGTGCGGCCGAGCACCACGACCACGCCGCCGGTCATGTACTCGCAGCAGTGATCGCCGGCGCCTTCGACGACGGCGACGGCGCCGGAGTTGCGCACGGCAAAGCGCTCGCCGGCGACGCCGCGGAAATAGCACTCGCCCTCGATCGCGCCGTAGAGCACCGTGTTGCCGACGATGATCGAATCCTCGGGCACGATTTTTCGTGCCTCGCGCGGCGGATAGATGACGATGCGTCCGCCGGAAAGGCCCTTGCCGACATAGTCGTTGGCCTCGCCCTCAAGTTCGAGGGTGATCCCGTGGGCGAGCCAGGCGCCGAAGCTCTGTCCGGCCGTGCCGAGGACACGGACATGAATGGTGTCGTCCGGCAGCCCGCCATGGCCGCAATGTTTCACCACCTCGCCGGAGAGCATGGCGCCGAGCGCGCGGTCGGTGTTCTGGATCGGCAGTTCGATCCGCGTCTTGCGGCCGAACTCGATCGCTGGGCGGCACGCGTCCAGCAGCTTGCGGTCGAGAATCGCGTCGAGATGATGATCCTGCGCCTCGCAGTGATAAATCGCGACGCCCTCGGGGGCATCCGGCTTTGTGAACAGGTTCGAGAAGTCGAGGCCCTTGGCCTTGGCGTGCTCGATCAACTCGCGGCGGTCGAGCATCTGCATCTGCCCGACCATGTCGTCGAAGCGGCGAAAACCGAGCGAGGCCATGATCTCGCGCACTTCCTCGGCGACGAAGAAGAAGAAGTTGATGACGTGCTCGGGCGTTCCCTTGAAACGCTTGCGCAGCACCGGGTCCTGCGTCGCGACGCCGACCGGGCAGGTGTTGAGGTGGCACTTGCGCATCATGATGCAGCCGGCGGCGATCAGCGGCGCGGTGGCGCAGCCGAATTCGTCGGCGCCGAGGAGGGCGCCGATAACGACATCGCGGCCGGTGCGGATGCCGCCGTCGACCTGCACCGCGATGCGGCTGCGCAGCCGGTTGCGCACCAGGGTCTGATGCGTCTCGGCAAGGCCGATCTCCCACGGGGAGCCGGCATGCTTGATCGAGGTCAGCGGCGACGCGCCGGTGCCGCCCTCGAAGCCGGAGATCGTCACGTGGTCGGCGCGCGCCTTGGAAACGCCCGCGGCAACCGTGCCGACGCCGACTTCCGACACGAGCTTCACCGAGACCTGCCCGGCGGGATTCGTGTTCTTCAAGTCGAAGATGAGCTGCGCCAAATCCTCGATCGAGTAGATGTCATGATGCGGCGGCGGCGAAATCAGGCCGACGCCCGGCGTCGAATGGCGCACCTTGGCGATGACGGCATCGACCTTGTGGCCGGGAAGCTGCCCGCCTTCGCCGGGCTTCGCGCCCTGCGCCATCTTGATCTGCATCATGTCGGAGTTGACGAGGTATTCCGTCGTCACGCCGAAGCGGCCGGACGCGACCTGCTTGATCGCCGAGCGCATCGAGTCGCCGTTCGGCAGCGGCGTGAAGCGATCGGATTCCTCGCCGCCCTCGCCGGTGTTCGACTTGCCGCCGATGCGGTTCATCGCGATGGCGAGCGTGGTGTGCGCCTCGCGCGAAATCGAGCCGTAGGACATGGCGCCGGTCGCGAAGCGCTTGACGATCTCCTTCGCCGGCTCGACCTCCTCGATCGGCACCGGCCGGCGTCCGTCCTCTTCCGCCGACTTGATGCGGAACAGGCCGCGGATCGTCAGCAAGCGCTCCGATTGCTCGTTGATCATGGCGGAGAACGCCTTGAAGCGTTCGAACGAATTGCCGCGCACCGCATGCTGCAGCGTGGACACGGTTTCCGGCGTCCAGGCGTGCGCCTCGCCGCGCATGCGGAAGGCGTACTCGCCGCCGACGTCGAGGAAGTTGCGCAACACCGGCGAGTTGCCGAAGGCGTCACGGTGGCGGCGCGCGCTCTCATCCGCGATCGCCTCCAGGCCCACGCCTTCGATGCGGGTCGCCGTGCCGCAGAAATACCGATCGACGAAATCGGATTTGAGGCCGACGGCGTCGAAAATCTGCGCGCCGCAATAGGACTGGTAGGTGGAGATGCCCATCTTGGACATCACCTTGAGGATGCCTTTGTCGATCGCCTTGATGTAGCGCTTGACGATCTCCTTGTCGGAGATCTTCTCCGGCAGGTCGTCCTTCATCGCGATCAGCGTGTCGAACGCGAGATAGGGGTTGATCGCTTCGGCGCCGTAGCCCGCGAGGCAGCAGAAGTGGTGCACCTCGCGCGGCTCGCCGGATTCGACGACGAGACCGACGGACGTGCGCAGTCCGTGCCGGATCAGGTTGTGATGCACGGCCGCGGTCGCGAGCAGCGCCGGGATGGGCAAGCGGTCCGGGCCGACCATGCGGTCCGATAGGATGATGATGTTGTAGCCGCCGTGGACGGCCGCTTCCGCACGCTCGCACAGGCGCTCCAGCGCGTCCGGCATTCCCTCCGCGCCCTTCTCGGCCGGATAGGTGATGTCGAGCGTGCGGGTGTCGAAACGTTCCTCGATGTGGCCGATGCAGCGGATCTTCTCGAGGTCTTCATTGGTGAGGATCGGCTGGCGCACCTCCAGCCGCTTGCGCCGCGAGAGCCCCTCGAGGTCGAACAGGTTCGGCCGCGGCCCGATGAAGGAGACGAGGCTCATGACGAGCTCCTCGCGGATCGGATCGATCGGCGGGTTCGTCACCTGCGCGAAGTTCTGCTTAAAGTAGGTGTAGAGCGTCTTCGACTTGTCGGAGAGCGCCGAGATCGGCGTGTCGGTCCCCATCGAGCCGATCGCTTCCTGGCCGGTGGTGGCCATCGGCTCCATGAGGATCTGCAGGTCCTCCTGCGAGTAACCGAACGCCTGCTGGCGATCGAGAAGACTCACATCGGTGCGAGCGGCGCGCGCCTCGACGGGACGCAAATCCTCGAGCACGATCTGCGTGCGCTTGAGCCATTCGCGATACGGGTTGGTCTTGGCGAGCGACGCCTTGATCTCGTCGTCGGAGATCATGCGGCCCTCCTCGAGATCGACGAGCAGCATCTTGCCCGGCTGCAGGCGCCACTTCCGCACGATCTTCTCCTGCGGAATCTTCAGCACGCCCGCTTCCGACGACAGGATGATGCGGTCGTCGTCGGTGACGAGATAGCGCGCGGGGCGAAGCCCGTTGCGATCGAGCGTCGCGCCGATTTGCCGTCCGTCGGTGAAGCAGATGGCGGCGGGCCCGTCCCACGGCTCCATGATCGCCGCATGATATTCGTAGAACGCGCGGCGCTCCTCATCCATCAGCGGATTGCCGGCCCACGCTTCCGGGATCAGCATCATCACCGCATGCGGCAGCGGGTAGCCGCCCTGCACAAGGAATTCGAGAGCATTGTCGAAGCAGGCGGTGTCGGACTGGCCCTCATAGGAGATCGGCCAGAGCTTCGAGATGTCGTTGCCGAACAATTCGGAATCGACCGAGGCCTGCCGCGCCGCCATCCAGTTGACGTTGCCGCGCAGCGTGTTGATCTCGCCGTTGTGGCAGACCATGCGGTAGGGATGCGCCAGCCGCCAGCTCGGGAAGGTGTTGGTCGAGAAGCGCTGATGCACGAGGGCGATGGCGGACTCGAAGTCGTCCTCATGCAGATCGGGGTAATATTTTCCGAGCTGGTCGGCGAGGAACATGCCCTTGTAGACGATCGTGCGGCACGACAGACACACGACGTAGTAATGCGCGAACGCCCGGTCATGCCTGTTGAAGACGATATTCGAGATGAACTTGCGGATGATGTAGAGCCGCCGCTCGAAATCGTTGTCGGTCGCGCAATCCTTGCCGCGCCCGATGAACACCTGCATGTGCTTCGGCTCGGTCGGCTTCACGGTCTCGCCGAGCGAGCTGTTGTCCGAGGGCACCTCGCGCCAGCCGAGCAGCACCTGCCCTTCCTTGGCGACGACGTCGGCCCAGATGTCCATGATCGTCTGCCGTGCCTCGGCTTCATGCGGCATGAAGGCGAAGCCCACGGCATAGTAGCCGGGCTCGGGCAGTTCGAAGCCGAGTTCCCTCGCTTTGCGCTGAAAGAACTTGTGCGGCATTTGCACCAGGATGCCGGCGCCGTCGCCGGCGCGCGGGTCGGCGCCGACGGCGCCGCGATGTTCGAGGTTGCAGAGGATCGACAGCGCGTCCTCGATCATCTGGTGCGATTTGCGGCCCTTGATGTCGGCCATGAAGCCGACACCGCAGGAATCCTTCTCCTGCGCCGGATCGAACAGGCCTTGCGGCGCCGGCCAGGCCGGATCGCGCATGGCAACGGGTTTGCGGATGGCGGCTTTGGAATCCTCGCGGGCGCCCCGCGCGGCGTGCTGTGGGCTCGTTCCGTCAAAGCGGGTCGCGTCCATCGCCATCCCCATTCCTCGTGCCGGCCGCATCGCGGCTCGGCGCACCTCGCGCGCTCGCGGAAGCTTCGTGCTTCCCCGGCCGCAAACTTCGGATCCTTTACTGACACGGCCTCGGAGGCCGCCGCCTTGCCCTTGCCATATCGTCGCCAGCGACCTGAGGGGGCATGGCGCCAAGCACCGTGCTGGCAAGGCACGGCGCGCGAACTTGCCACCGCAGGTCCATCTAGGACAGTATTGCTGTCCTATTGCGACCGTCGCAAATTTTGCGGCGCGGTACAAGTCTGGAACGATCCGAAATTATCGTCTTTCGGCATTTTTTTCCAGAAGAGGTTGTGAATCCGGCCAAACGCGCAATTTTATTGCGAGCTCGCTGATCCGTTCTGTCGATTCTTGGAGCGCCTATGAACTTTGCCAGCGACAATACGGCGGGGATCGCCCCTCCCATTCTGGAGGCGCTCGTCGCGGCAAACGCGGGATTTGCGCCCGGTTACGGGGATGACGATCTCACCCGGAAGGTGGAGAAGCGGCTCGCCGCGCTGTTCGAGCGCGAGGTCGCGGTCTTCCTGGTGCCGACCGGCACCGCGGCCAATGTCCTGGCACTCGCACACTGCGCGCCGCCCTGGGGCGCCGTTCTCTGCCACGCGGAGTCGCATGTCGCGGTCGACGAGTGCGGCGCCCCGGAGTTCTTCGGCGGCGGGCTGAAGATGGTCGGGCTGCCCGGCGAAGGGTGCAAGATTGCGGCCGCGACGCTCAAGGATGCGCTCGAGGCCGGGCCGTGGGGCGGGCCGCATCACGTCACGGCCGCCGTACTGTCGCTGACACAGGCGACGGAAGCCGGGACCCTTTACCGGATCGAGGAGGTGCGGGCGCTGACCGAACTCGCGCACGCGCACGGCCTCGCCGTACACATGGACGGGGCGCGGTTCGGCAACGCCGTCGCGCAATCGAACGCCAGCCCGGCGGAGATGACATGGCGCGCGGGCGTGGACGTGCTTTCGTTCGGGGCGACGAAGGGCGGGGCGCTGGCGGCGGAGGCCGTCGTGTTCTTCGATCCGAAGCGCGCGGAGGGGATGGCGTCGCGGCGCAAGCGCGGCGCGCAACTGATCTCGAAACATCGCTTTCTGGCGGCGCAGATCGACGCCTATCTGCATGACGATCTCTGGCTGACGCTGGCGCGCCACGCCAACGCCGCCGCAGCGAAGCTCGCGCGCGGACTTGCTGCCGCGGGCTGCGCGCCGGTCTGGCCGGTCGAGGCGAACGAGGTGTTCGCGGCGCTGCCGAAATCCGCCGACGCGCCGCTGCGCGCGGCCGGCGCGCGCTATTATCCGTGGGCGACACGCAGCCTGCCGGCGAAGGTGAAAATATCGACCGATCGCTCGCTGGTGCGGCTCGTGACGTCCTTCGCCACCACGGACGCCGAGGTCGAGCAGTTCGTCGGAATCGTCCGCGACAATCAAAAATAATCACGCCGCGGTACCGCCGCAGCGATGCCCTAATCGCCACGCTATGGTGAGCGACAGGGATATTGACGCCGGCGCCACGAAGCGCCGGCGCGGATGGCGGCAAACGGAGGCTTACGTGGCAATCAAGGCTGCGGGATTGGCGATTGTGCTGAGCCTGGGGGCAACCCAGGCGATGGCGCAGCCCGGCTATTACTATTACGGCGGCCCGCCGATGCGGCCGCCCTACGCTGTCGGCCCCATCCAGGGGCTCTCGACAAGGCAGATCACGCGCATCGTGCGTTCGGTCGGCTTGCGGCCGGTGGCGCAGCCGCGGCGCATCGGGCGCAACTACATCGTCAGCTCGGTCGATCGCCACGGCGTCGTCAAGCGGGTCGTCATCGACGCGATGGCGGGCGAGATCGTGCGCGTACGCGAAGCGCGCGGGCCAATCGCGCGCGGGGACGGCGTCAGGACGATCGGACCGGACGCCGAGCCGTCCGACGATAACGGAACCCTGCGCGCGCGCGTGCATGCTCCCGACGCGCATCCTGCGGCGAAGGCCGACCGACGGAAGAAGACCGTAGCGAGCGCGCCGCCGGCGGCATCCGAGAAGGCGCCCCCGCACGAGGCCGACACCGAATCCTTGCCGAAGGCGGAAGGCGCGGTGACGATCCCGCCGCAAGGCCAGCCCGAACAGACGGATGCGCCGAAATCCACCGCCAGCCTGCCGAGCGAGCCTGTCGCCGCGACGCCTGAAGCGCCGAAAGCCGTTCCCGCAAAGCCCGCGGACACCCGCAGCGCCACCGTGATGCCCGCGAAGCCGCCGCTCCCTGTCCGGCGTCCCACCGCGGTCGCGCCGCAGCCGGCCGTCGCCAAGCCGGATACGGCGGCGAAGGAGGCGACGCCGGCGTCGTCTCCGCGCGTGATCCTTCCGGGCGGGCCGTCGCCGGCCGCCAAGGACGAAACGACCGCGAGCACCGGCGCTCCGAAATCCGAGGAGGCGCCGAAGGCCGCGCCATCATCGGAACAGCCCGCGATCAGCATCGTGCCACCGCAGTCCTTCGAATAAAGCAGCTTTCGGGCCTGCGAGCCGGACCCGTCGTATAAAAAAGCGCCCCGGACTGTGTCCGGGGCGCTTCGCTTCGGAGAAGCGAGGGAGCCGATTAGGCCGCTTTCGCGGTGTTCGTCTCCACCGGCGTGGCCTCGACCACCTTCGGCGCACTGCCGTTTCCAATCGCGATCCGGCGAGGCTTCATTGCCTCCGGGACCTCGCGGACCAGATCGACGTGCAGCAGTCCGTGCTCAAGGTTGGCGCCCCGTACCTCGACATGGTCGGCAAGCTGGAAGCGGCGCTCGAAGGTGCGCGCGGCGATGCCCTGATAAAGGACGTCTCCGCTGGCTTCCTGTTTCACTTGCTTCTCGCCGCGGATGGTCAGGGTGTTCTCCTTCGTCTCGATCGAGAGGTCGGATTCCCCGAAGCCGGCGACGGCAACCGAGATGCGATAGCTGTTATCGCCGGTGCGCTCGATATTGTAGGGCGGGTAGGATGGTGTGGATTCGACGCCGTTGACCTGATCGAGCATGGAAAAGAGCCGATCGAAACCGACGGTCGAACGATAGAGGGGAGCAAAATCAAACGTACGCATTGGCATGACCTCCTAGAGGGGTTGAGCGACATGCATAGGGCCTGCCCCGAACGGGCTCAGGCCTATGGAAACGCAGCCGATTTTGGCCTGCGTCGACATTTGATTTAGGTGGTCTTCGCGCGCCCGCAAGGGGGGCGCGGCATGTTCCTGACGTGATGCAGAGACAAGGAACACGTGGATGCCCGCGACGAGCGCGGGCATGACGAGATTCTTGCTGTTATAAGGCCGGACCCGTTCCGATTGAGTCCGCATGGATCTCGTCTCGACACCTGACAATCCCGTGCCCGAAGGGGCGGTCGTCGGCGCCTGCAAAACGCCCGACGGCGTGAGCTTGCGCTTTGCGCGCTGGCGCGCACCGCCGGGGAACAAGGGCACGGTGTGTCTGTTTCAAGGGCGTTCGGAATTCATCGAGAAATATTTCGAGGTGGTGCGCGATCTGCAGGCGCGCGGCTTCGCCGTCGCGACCCTGGACTGGCGCGGGCAAGGGCTGTCGGACCGGGCGCTCGGCGACAGCCGCAAGGGGCATGTGCGGCGCTTCTCGGAATACGACGCCGATCTCGAGACGTTCATGCGCGAGGTGGCGTTGCCGGACTGTCCGCCGCCGCATTTCGCGCTGGCGCATTCGATGGGCGGCGCCGTGATGCTGCGCTTGGCGCATAAGGGGCGGAACTGGTTCGAGCGCATGGTGCTTTCGGCGCCGATGATCGCGCTCGCCGGGCGCGCCAATAGCCGTGCCGCGCGGATGACGGCACGCGTTCTTTCGCTCGCCGGTTTCGGCGGCTCCTTCATTCCCGGCGTCGGCGCGACGGCTATCCCTTCGTTGCCGTTCGAGGGCAATGTCCTGACGAGCGACCCCGTGCGATACGCGCGTACGAGCGCGATCATCGACGCCGCGCCGGCGCTCGGCGTCGGCGCGCCGACCATCGCCTGGCTCGCGGCCGCCTATCGCTGCATGCACGACTTCGCGGATATCGCCTACCCGCTGAGTTTGCGGCAGCCGATGCTGATCGTCGGCGCGGGACAGGACGCCGTCGTTTCCACGCCGGCGATCGAGCAGTTCGCCATTCGGCTGCGCGCCGGCTCGCATGTCGTGGTGCCGGGCTCGCGCCACGAATTGCTGATGGAGCGCGATATCGTCCGCGGCCAGTTCTGGGCCGCATTCGATGCCTTCGTGCCGGGTTCGCCGCTATTTTGAGCCGGCAAGGATGCGCAGCGCGGCGGCGTGTACGCGCTTGTCGCCGGCGGCGACGATGCGCCCGCCGTTATGCGCCGGCTGATCGTCCCATGTCGTGATGACGCCGCCGGCGCCGGTCACGATTGGAATCAGCGCGACGATGTCATGCGGCTTGAGACCGGTTTCGATCACAAGATCGACGTGCCCCGCCGCCAGCATGCAGTACGCATAGCAGTCGCCGCCATAGCGCGAGAGCTTCACCTGCGCCTCGACGCGCGCGAACGCGGCGCGATCGTCCGCATTCATGAGCAAAGGGCTGGTCGTAAGCATCACCGCGTCAGCGACCGCATCGCAGGGCCGCACATGCAGCATGCGGTCTCCGGCCGGGCCGCTGTAGCGCGCCGCCGCGCCGTCCCCGGAGAAGCGCTCCCGCGTGAACGGCTGATGCATCATGCCGAACACCGGCCGTGAACGATGCGAGAGGCCGATCAGCGTGCCCCAGATCGGCATGCCGGCGATGAACGACTTGGTTCCGTCGATGGGGTCGAGCGTCCAGACGTATTCCGCATCCTCGCCTTCGTTGCCGTACTCCTCGCCGACGATGCCGTGCTCCGAGAAGGTCTTCTTGATCAGCGTGCGCATCGCGGCTTCGCCGGCGCGATCGGCCGCCGTGACGGGATCGAAGCCGCGGCCGGCCTGCTTGTTCTCGATCCCCATGGCGGTGCGGAAGAACGGCAGGATGGCGTCGCCGGACACGGTCGCGAGTCGATCGACGAAGGCTGTGAAATCCACGGCGGTCATACGAAATCCAGTTCAGCTTTCGGTTGGGGGCGGGACGCGTCCTCGCCGATCGAGAGAAGACGCGACATTCTGTAGCATTAGCATGACTTCGCCATGATGTGGCAAAGTCTAGTTATATCAGTCGCTTAATGCGATTTTGCAGAGAGCGCGTATTAGGTCAGTATCGCTTGCTCTTCGTGCGGCGCGTGAGCATATTGCCGCGATGCGGCATCGCTCTTTTTGCGGCGCCGTTGCCCTTCTTGGGCGTTTCCTCCCTAGACTTGGGGCTGCCTTTTTGGCGGCCCTTTTTCTTTATGGCGGGTCCTCGTCCCGCTCACTCGGCGGCGGCGCGGTAGGGGCGGAGATTCTCGAGCGGAATTTCGCTCAGGCGGTCGGCGAGTGTCACGAGGTCGTTGGCGATCCGAGCGAAGCCGGGCAGCCGCTCATAGCGGCGCTCGTCCATGTAGAGACCGCGATTGAGCTCGATCTGGATGGCATGCAGGCCGATGGCGGGATTGCCGTAATGCTCGGTGATGAAGCCGCCGGCGTAAGGCTTGTTGCGGCTGACCACGTAGCCGCAGTTGCGCAGCGTTCCCTCCACCACATCGGCGATCGTCGCGGCGCAGCTTGTCCCGTATCGGTCGCCGAGCACGATGTCGGCGCGCGGCCGCTCGTCCTTGCCGTCGGTGGCGGAGGGCATCGAGTGGCAGTCGACAAGCACCGCCGCGCCGAAATCGCGATGCACGCGCGTCATCAGCCGGCGCAGCGCGCGGTGATAAGGTTTGTAGAGTCCCTCGATGCGGCGCAGGGCCTCGGCCACCGGCAGGCGCTCGTCGTAGATCTCCTGCGCCTCGCCGACGACGCGGGCGACCGTGCCGAGCCCGCCCGCCACCCGCATCGAGCGCGTATTGGCGAAAGAGGGCAGGCGGCCATCGAACATGCGCGGATCGAGCTCATAGGGCTCGCGATTCACGTCGACATAGCAGCGGGGAAAATGCGCGCGCATGAGCGGGTGGCCATGCGCGACGACGCCGGCGAACAATTCGTCGACGAAGGTGTCCTCCGAGCGGCGCAGCGTCGCGGTATCCAGCCGCGCGACCCGCAGGAAAGCCTGCGGGTAGACACGCCCGCTGTGCGGCGAATTGAATACGGCGGGGCCGCGGCACGTCGCCGGCTCGAGGATTTCGAACGGCGGGTTGAGCTCGCCTTCCAGACGTTCGTTCATGAGGCGCACGGTCGAAGTAGGGGCACGCTGTGACGACGCTTCTCCAGGGGCTTCAGTCGTATCCTCATTGAGGCGGGCTTGTCCACGCATGGTTGGCAATCGCGCCTGGTTCACTCGATATTTACCAGGTCGCGGCCTTATGGAACCAATCGATTCTTCGGGACTCCCGGGCGGGGCGCAATGACGACGATGACCAAGATTCTCCTGGCGGAAGACGACAACGACATGCGTCGCTTCCTCGTCAAGGCGCTGCAGTCGGCCGGGTATGAGGTGACGTCTTTCGACAACGGCCTCTCAGCCTATCACCGGCTGCGCGAGGAGCCGTTCGAGCTGCTGCTGACCGATATCGTGATGCCGGAAATGGACGGCATCGAGCTGGCGCGGCGCGCTTCCGAACTCGACCCCGACATCAAGATCATGTTCATCACCGGCTTCGCCGCGGTGGCGCTCAACCCGGACTCGCTCGCGCCGCGCGAGGCCAAGGTTCTGTCCAAGCCGTTCCATCTGCGCGATCTCGTCAACGAGGTGCAGAAGGTCCTGGCGGCCTAAAGGCTTGGCCGCCTAGAATTGCCGTCGCCGAGGACCCGGAGAAGCGAGCCCGGTGCAGCGGCTTGCCTGTCCAGCTTGCCTGCCTCTTGCCGAGCCGATATAGAGACGCCGCAGTCATGATGGGCGCGTAGCTCAGCGGGAGAGCACTACCTTGACATGGTAGGGGTCACAGGTTCGATCCCTGTCGCGCCCACCACCCATTCATGACCTGCCGGCCGGTGAAGTCGCCCCGGCCGATCGGACGGCCCCTTCAAGTCGTCGTCCGCTGACGCGCCAAAATTGCCCGCGACGGCGGGACGCGCAGTGGATTTTCTACTCCCATAAGAGGACGTTCCGGACGCGGTCCGAAACGGACCGCAGACAAGTGTATCCGACGCCTGCAAGACCGTATCGGCAAGAGGACGGTATCGCTGCTATCGAAGAATTATCCGCTGAGTATAACGAGCGAATTCCGGCGCTGCTCATAGCCGGCGACACGGCGCCGCATCGATTGCAGGCGGTGGCTCGTAGCGGACTTACCCTGCTTCATAAACCTGTCAGCACCAGAGCGGGATGAGGAAAAGTGCGGAGCGGTTTTCCGCCCGCATCCCGCTCCAAGTTATGAGAATCGATCACGTTCATGATTTTGGATCGATTCGATCCAAAATCATCGTGATCTAGCCGTCTCCGCGCGGCGATGGTCAAAGCAGTACAAGGCGCCAACGCGCAGGCGGAAGAGGATCAGATCAAGCCGGCTTGACGCCCGCTGATCGCGGCTTGGGTTCGATTCACCACGCGGAGCGCCTGGAATATCGTACCGACATGGGCTTTCACGGCTTTCTCCGCGATGTCGAAATTGCGTGCAATCGCGCGACCAAGCAAGCCTTCGTCGAGGGCCGCGGCCTGGCCGCGTTCGCGTCGGCCGCTTACGATCGAGCCGCCGGTTGGCCCTCTACGATTTTCCGATACGCGCGCGGCGTGCGTCCGAAGGCGAGCTTGAACTCGCGGGAAAAATGCGCGCCGTCCGCGAACCCGACGTCCGAAGCGATGTCGGTGATCCTGCGGCCGCTGTTCGAGAGCAGCCAACGCCCGTATTCCAAGCGCAGGCGGCGCTGGAACGTCGCCGGCGTCACGCCCAGCGTCTCTTGAAAGAGCCTCTCGAGATGGCGTGCGCTCATGCCGACGCTGCGCGCGACCGCGGTGACGGAGGGCGGCGTATCCAGGCGTTGCTCGATGAATTGCGTCGCCTGATGGACGCGGATGTCGGCGATGCCGTCGAGCTTGGCGAAGAAGTGCGGCTGCGGCATCGTGGCGGGACGAATGTCCTGTAGCATCATGTGGCGCATCGCCTGGCGCGCCTTGTCGCGCCCGCAATGCCGAGCGATGAGATAGAGCCCGAGATCGATCGCGGCGGTCGAGCCGGCGCATGTGATGAGATCGCCCTCGTCGATGAAAAGCCTGTCGACCGCCGCGTTGACGTGCGGAAAGCGTTCGTGGAAAGCGTCCGCGACATTCCAGTGAACGCAGACGGAACGGTTCCCGACGAGACCCGCCGCCGCGATGACAAACGTGCCGGTGCAAACGCCCACGAGCCGCACGCGCGCTTCCGATGCCTTGCGCAGATAGTTCAAGAGCGCCGGCGACGGATGATCGTTGAGATAGTCGTTGCCGCCGCAGACGGCGAGATAGTCGAACTGTCTCGGATCGAGAAGGTCGGCATTCGGGCTCACCGACACGCCGCAACTCGAGGTGCGCGCCTTGCCGCCCGTGCTCATCACCGTCCACGCGGCAAAGACCTGGCGGCTGCGGCCGCCGTGATCGGCCGCCAATCGCAAGGCGTCGATAAGGCCGGAAAACGCCGCCAGCGTGAACTGGTCAATCAGGATAAACCCGACATGCAGGCGTCCGCTCCGGGCGGAAGCCGCAGCGGCTGACGTAAGGCCGAGCGGGCTTTCACGATGCTCCGTCATGTCGGCATTATTCAACTTTTGGGCAGGTTCCTTCTAGTGGTTTTTTCGCACGAGGCCAAAGATGCCTTTGGCGCCAGTACAAGGGCGAGTGCCATGAAGGGGAACACCATGCTCAGGACGATCGCGACCGCGGCGGCGCTTATGGCGACGGCCGCCGCTCTTTCCATCCCGGCTGCGGCGCAGCAGCCTTCCTCCATCACGGTCGCCTGGTACGGCGGCAATTGGGGCGATGCCTTTCGCGCCTGCGTTGCGGAGCCGTTCACCAAGGCCACGGGCATCGCCGTCAACGCCGAGATCGGCACCTCCACCGTGACGCTTGCGAAGCTGCAGCAGCAGAAGGCTGCGCCGACGATCGACGTGGCATGGATGGATGGCGGCATCAGCGAACTGGCGCTGGAAGCGGGCGTTCTCGACAACCTCGACGCGGGCGCCATCGCGAACCTGGCGAACACGCAGCCGGCCGCCGTCTACAAATCGGGCGCGACGACCTATGCGGTCGGCACCGGCTACTACTCGCTCGGGTTGACCTACAACACGCAGAAGGTGAAGGAAAAGCCGACCTCCTGGAACGACCTCTGGAAGAAGGAGTACGAGGACGCGGTGACGATCCCGTCGCCGGCGAACTCGTCGGGCGTGCCGTTCATCATGTTCCTGTCGAAGATCTGGAACGTGCCGTCGAGCGATCTGTCGCCCACCTTCAAGAAGATCAAGGAACTGAAGGCTGCGCTCTATTTCGACTCGTCGGGCGCCGCCACCAACGCCTTCCAGAGCGGCGAGGCGATCATCGGCGCCCACTTCAGCGTCGGCGCATGGGATATGATCGACAAGGGGCTCCCCATCGGCTTCGTCGTTCCGAAGGAAGGCGTATGGGCGACGGATGCGCGCCTGCACCTCGTCAAAGGCACGCCGAAGAAGGAAGCCGCGCAGAAGTTCATCAATCAGGCGCTGACGGCACAGGCGTCCGGCTGCCTTGCGGAGAAGCTCTATCTCGGTCCGTCGGTGAAGGATGTGACGGTGAAGCCCGACACGGCGCGAAAGCTGCCCTGGGGCGAGAAGGGGTCGGTCAAGGACCTGCAACTTTTCGACTGGACCGAGATCAACGCGCTGCGCGCGAAGATCGTCGACACTTGGAACCGCGAAATCGCGCGTAAGTAAGCGCGCGATCTCGACGGGCCGTCGCGGCATGACCTCGCCTCTTCTCGAGATCGACGCCCTCACCAAGGCGTTCGGCGGGCAATCGGTCCTGACGGATATTTCGCTGACGGTGGCGCAGGGCGAATTCGTCGCCCTGCTTGGGCCCTCGGGCTGCGGCAAGACCACGCTGCTGCGTTGTATCGCGGGGTTCCTCATTCCGGAATCCGGCCATGTCCGGATCGCGGGAACGGACGTCACGGCGCTCGCGCCGTATCGCCGCCCGCTCAATACGGTGTTCCAGAACTACGCGCTGTTTCCGCACCTGAACGTTACGGACAACGTGGCCTATGGTCCACGGCGCCAGGGCGCCTCCCGTACGGAGGCGGCGGCGCGCGCGCAAGATGCGCTGACATTGGTCGGCCTCGCCGATTTCGGCGCGCGGTTTCCGCGCGAACTCTCCGGCGGGCAGCAGCAGCGTGTCGCGCTCGCGCGCGCCATCGTCAACAAGCCGATGCTTCTGCTTCTCGACGAGCCGCTCAGCGCCCTGGATCTCAAGCTTCGCAAGCGCGTGCAGTTGGAACTGAAGCAGCTGCAAGAGAAGCTCGGCATCGCTTTCGTCTTCGTCACGCACGACCAAGAGGAGGCGATGACGATGGCCGATCGGATCGTGGTCATGAACGGCGGCCGCATCGAACAGATCGGCCGCGGGCAGGACATCTACCGCGCGCCCCGTTCCCGCTTCGTGGCGGACTTCATCGGCGATGCCAACATGCTGCCGTGCGTTCGTGCCGCCGATGGGCGCGTGACCATGGCCGTCGGCAGCGCCTTGATTCCTCTCGGCGGCGCGCCTGCGGGGAGCGATCTCACCGCGGTGCTGCGCCCGGAAGACATCATGCTCATGCGCGAGCGGCCCGCCGGCGGCGCCGCAGCATTCCCTGTGGCCATCGAAAAGGTCATTCACGTCGGCAGCGATGCCATCGTCGTCATGCGGTGCGGCGACGTTGCGCTGACATGCCGCGTGAGAAGCGAAGCTCTCGATGACGGCATCGCCGTCGGCGCGCAGGCTTTCGCGGCGTTCGATCCCGCTTCCCTCCACATCGTCGCGGGCTGATCGCCGTGGCCGCGCCCTACAGAACCGTTGCGTTGCTGATCGGCGGATCGGTCATCTTCTTCGCGGCTTTCTTCGTCGCGCCGATGACTGTGGTCGCGCTCGCCAGCATCAGCAGCAAGGACGGTGCGCTGACGCTCGCGCAATATGCCCGCATCCTGCTCGACCAGTACCATTGGGACGTGCTGTGGGTGACGTTCCGTCTCGGGGCATTGACGACGATCGCCGGCGTGCTGATCGGCTATCCGCTGGCGTGGTATCTCGTGCGCGTCGTTCGGTGGTCGGCGTGGCGGCGCGTCTGCATCATTCTGCTCATCGTCCCGCTGTTCACGAGCAACATCGTCCGGTCGTTCGGGTGGATGGTGCTCTTGGGGCGCAACGGCCTCGTCAACGAGGCCCTGGTCGCGTCGGGGCTGGTAGGGCGGCCGATCCGCTTTCTCGGAACCGAGCTCGGCATTCTCATCGGCCTTGTTTACATCTTGCTGCCGTTCATCGTTCTGTCGGTGGGCAACGGCTTGGCGAAGATCGACGAGACGCTCGAACAAGCCTCCGCCGATCTCGGCGCGCGCCCTTCGGCGACGTTCTGGAACGTGACGTTCCCGCTGAGCCTGCCGGGACTGATGGCCGGCGCGGTGATGGTCTTCATGCTGGCGATCAGCGCCTACGTCACGCCGGCGCTGCTCAGCGGCGGCCGCATCACCGTGTTCTCGATGCTGATCTTCCAGCAATACAGCTCGGTGTTCGATTTCAACTATGGCGGCGCGCTCAGCATCACGCTTCTGGTCCTGAGCCTGGCGCTCGTCGCCGTCGCGAGCCGCATCGGCGAGGCAAGGGGGGGCTAGGATGGCGAGGTTTGCCGTTCGCGTCGTCTCATGGGCGGCTCTTTTCTATCTGGTGCTGCCGCTCGCCGTGATTATCGGTTCGTCGTTGACCGCCTCAAGCTTTCTGGCGTTTCCGCCGCAGGGCGTGACGCTCGCATGGTACGGCAAGATGCTCGGCGACCCGTCCTACATCTCGGCGTTTGCCGTCAGTACCATTCTGGCGACGCTGGCGACGATCGTCGCCATCGGGCTGTCGATACCGGCGGCGCTGGCGATCGCGCGCTATCAGTTCCCCGGTCGGCAGGTGCTGGCCGCAACGCTGATGTCGCCCTTGATCCTGCCGCATATCGTGCTCGGCGCGGCGCTGCTGCAGTACGGTGCGCTCATCGGCCTGACGCGGAATTTCGGCGCGCTTCTCGTCGGGCACATCATCATCGTCATGCCGTTCATTCTGCGCGCGGTGCTGCCGCAACTGACGGCGAGCCAGGAGCGCCTCGAGGAAGCGTCCGCCGATCTCGGCGCGCGGCCGGTCACGACGTTCTTCCTGATCACGCTTCCCCAGATCCGCAGCGGCATCGTCAGCGGCGCGATCTTCGCGTTCATCGGGTCCTGGATCAACGTCGAGCTCAGCATCTTCAACACGACGGCTGAACTCAACACCATTCCGGTGAAGCTGTTCAATTACGTCCAGTACACGATCGACCCGACGATCGCGGCGGTATCGGCCATCACGATCATCGTCGCGGCGATCGCCATCATCGTTCTCGATCTCACACTCGGCCTCGACGTCCTGTCGGAGCGCCGCTGAAAATCACGAAGGAGCAAGGCCATGCGGCAGCAAGATGTGTTCGACGTCGTCTACACCCATACCGAGGGCGAGCCTCTGTGCATCATCCACAGCGGCATCCCTTATCCGGCCGGCTCGTCGATCCTGGAGAAGCGCGCGTTTCTGGAGGAAAATTACGACTGGCTGCGCTGCGCCCTGATGCGTGAGCCGCGCGGACACAAGGATATGTTCGGCGTGTTCCTGACGCCGCCTTCGAGTCCCGCGTTCGACGCAGGGCTGATCTATATCGACGGCACGCAGTATTCGCATATGTGCGGACACGGCACGATCGCCGTCGGCATGGCGATGGTCGCGCTCGGGCTCGTCCGACGCGGTGAGAACGGACGCACGACGATCCGCTTCGAGACCACGGCGGGGCCGGTGACGGCCGAAGTCGCCAACGAGGGGCCGGTCGTGCAATGGACCCGGTTCGAGAACGTCCCCGCCTATGTGGCGGCGCAGGACGTGCCGTTCGAGCTGCCCGGTATCGGGCCGCTCAAGGCCGACATCGTCTGGGGCGGAAATTACTTCGGCATCATCGATCTGCGCGGCACGGCGCTGCGCATCTCTCCCGAGAACGGATCGGAATTATCGCGGCTCGGCGTCATGGCGCGCGAGCAGATCCGGCAGAAGGTCGCCATCCAGCATCCGACGTCGAAGCACATCAACAACTTCAACTTCGTCACGTTCTGGCACGAGCCGACGATCCAAGGCGCATTCTACAAGAACGTACACGTCTTCTCCGCGGGACAGCTCGATCGTTCGCCCGGCGGCACCGGCACGAGCGCGATGATGGCGATGTTCGAGGCGCGCGGCATGTTGAAGCTCAACCAGCCGATCCGCTCGGAGGGCTTGCTCGGCACTGGCACGTTCGAAGGCTGCCTGGTCGGCGAGACGAAGCTCAACGGAACGCGCGCCGTTCGCCCGACCGTGAAGGGAACGGCCGGTCTTTTGGGAACGGCGCGCTGGGTAATCGATCGTGAGGATGCGGTCGGTGCGGGGTTCCTGGTCGCCTAACGCGCTGTTCTGACCGCGACGTCGGCGGGAGGAATTCCGCCGATGCCGCCAAACTCGAAGCGAGCCGCCGGCGTTACGAGAGCGGCTTGCCTCGCGGAACATAGGCGCCGTCGCCTTTGGCGCCGACAAGCGCCTCGTCGCGCACGACGAAGCGGCCGCGCACGATGGTCGACACGGGCCAGCCCGTGACCTGGAAGCCTTCGTACGGCGTGTAGTCGGCGCCATGGTGCAGAAGCTTTTGGCTCAGGGTCACTTTGCGGTCCGGGTCCCAGATCGCGAGATCGGCGTCGGCGCCGACCGCGATCGTGCCCTTGCGCGGATAAAGGCCGTAGGCCTTGGCGTGGTTCGTCGCGGTGAAGGCGACGAAGTCGTTGAGGCTGATGCGGCCCTTCTTGACGCCCTCGGAGAACAGGATCGGCAAACGCGTTTCGACGCCGGGAATGCCGTTCGGCACCCAGCGGAAACTGGTGCGTCCCTTCGGCGTCAGCTTGCCCTGCGGGTCGTCGTAGCGGAACGGGCAATGATCCGATGAGAAGACGGAGAAGATTTTCTGCTGCAACCCCTCCCAGCAGGCCTCCTGGCTCGGAAGGTCGCGCGGCGGCGGCGAGCAGACGTACTTCGCCCCCTCCATGTTGAGACCTTCGAGATCGCTCTCGGTGAGGACGAGATATTGCGGGCAGGTCTCGCCGAAGACCTTCAGGCCGCGCTGCTGTGCGCGGCGGATTTCCTCCATCGACTCGCGATTGGAGACATGGACGATCATCACCGGCACGTCGACGAGCTCGGCGAGTGAAATGGCGCGATGCGTCGCTTCGCGCTCGACCGGAATGGGCCGTGACGTCGCGTGATATTGCGGCGCGGTCTTTCCGGCGCGCTCCAGGCGGTCGGTCAGGAAGCGGATAGCGTCGTAGTTCTCGGCGTGCACCATCACCAGCGCGCCGGTCTCGCGCGCCACGGCCATCACGTTGAGCATTTCGAGATCGGAGAGCGCGAGCCCCTCGTAGGTCATGAAGACCTTGAACGAGGTGTACCCGTCCTTGACCAGCGCCGGCAGCTCTTGCCCCAAGACCCGCTCGTTCGCGTCCGCGATGATCAAGTGGAAGGAGACGTCGACGTAGCACTCGCCCGCCGCCTGCGCGTGATAGGCCTTCACCACCTCGCGCAATGACTGCCCCTTTTCCTGCAAGGCGAAGGGCAGGACCATGCTGTTGCCGCCGAAGGCGGCGGCGCGGGTCGCCGAGGCAAAGTCGTCGGCCATCACGATGCCGGGCCCGGAAGGCTGCGAGATATGCACGTGGCTATCGATGCCGCCGGGGAGCACGAGTTTTCCGCTCGCGTCGACGATCTCGTCCGCCTCACCGAGGTCGCGGGCGAGCGCCACGATCTTGCCGCCGGCGATTCCGATGTCGGCCTCGAAGGTGTCAGAAGCCGTCGCGACGGTGCCGCCACGGATGATGAGATCGAGTTTGCTCATGCTTGTCGTCCGCCGTTGCCGTTTCAATCCCGATGCTCGATACGCCGCGCCAAGGCGGGCGCAAGCCCCGTCGTCTCCTTCGCCGCCGGGCGGCGGAATGTTCCCGCGGTCGCCTTGCGGGCGCCGAGCGTCACCAGCGCCTCGATCTGCTTCACGGCGGCGCCGATCTGCTCGATTACCGGAACCGGGATGCGCTCGCGCACGCGGGTGGCGAGGCCGGCGAGTGGCGCGCCGCCGAGAATGATTACGTCCGCCTCGTCCTCCTGCACGGCGCGGCAGGCCATATCGACAAGCAAGTCCTCCTTCTCGTCCTGCACATTCGGGACCGACGCGATCTGTCCGTTCAGCGTCCGCACGCTGGCACAGCGGCCGCGCATGCCGTGCATGTCGACGCAATCCTCGTACCAGGGACCGAGCGCATGCGCGAAGGTCACGATCGAAAAGCGCCGCCCCAGCATGCAGGCCGAAAGCATCGCCGCCTCCGCCATGCCGACGATCGGAATATCGAACAATTCGCGGGCGCCGAGAAGGCCCGGATCGCCGAATGCGGCGATGATGGCGCCGTCCACATGGCGGTGATGTTCGGCCAGCATTTCGAGCGCGATCGCGCCGCCGATCTGCGCTTCCGCGCGCGTTGCGATGTAAGGCACGCCGCGCGGGGCCGTCACCGGCTTCAGCACCGTGCCCGCCGCCGCCGCCGCGCGTCCGACAGCGAGCATCCGCTCCGTCATGCCGGCCGTGGTATTCGGATTGAGAAGGAGAATATTCAAAAGGCGCCTCGCGGGTCGTTCCGGTCAGTGGATTGTATCGTGGGGGTTCATGCCGCGGCCGCAGCCTCGGGGTTGGCGGCCTTGCGCTTGGCACGCAGGACATCGCAGACGACCTTGCCGGTGCGCCTGACGTGGCGGTCGAGGAGTTTGCCGGCCTGGGCGCTGTTGCGTGCTTCGATCGCCTTGAAGACCGCCTGATGCTCCTTCACGGATTCGTCCCAGCGGCTTTGCGACGCCAGCGCGAAAAAGCGGGCGCGCTCCGCGCGCGACAGCAGCCAGTCGTGCGTCGCCTTGAGTGCGCCGTTGGCGGCACAGGCGACGATGAAACGGTGAATCTGCTGGTTGATCTCGAAATATTCTTCAAGCGCGTTGCCGGCGTGCAGCCGTTCCATGCGCGACTGCAGCGCGCCCAGGCGCGCGAGATCGCGCGGCGTGATCCGCTTCGCCGCAAGCTCGGCGGCGATGCGCTCGATGCCGGCGACGGCCTCGAAAAGTTCCTCCAGATCCTTGCTTCGTAAAATGCTGACCCGCGCGCTCCGGTTCGGACGTAGTTCGATCAACCCCTCGGAGGCGAGGAGCTTGAGCGCCTCCCGCAGCGGCGTGCGGGAAATGCCGAGCGCGTCGGCAAGCTCGCTCTCATTGACCTGCGCGCCGGGAGCGAGCGTGCCGCGCACGATCAGCTTCCGAAGGCGATCGACCGCCTGCGCATGCAGCGCCATGCGGTTGACGCGCAAATGCCCCGCCGGTGCGCCGCGGGGGACGTCCGTTCGGGAGGAATTTTTGCGCTTGATCGACCGCATCTTGTCCCGTGTGCCGGAATAGGTCTGCCGACTAGCGCTAAAGCATCGCGGGAAGAAATACAATAATTTTGTAAGATCAATGCTTTGAACATAAGTTGCATGCAAAATGCAGAAATTGATTGCGTAGCCTGCCGGAACTCGCAAAGATGTCGGACGGTCTGAAACGGCGCTGCGAAGCGCGGCGCGGTAGGCGCTCAAAGGCGAGGGGGATAATTATGCGGAGACTTCTAGGCGCGCTGGTCGCGGCAACTGCGCTGATTTATGCCGCGCAAGGAGCGGCACAGGCCGACACGCTGCGCATCGCCGGCAACTTCGCCGCCGACCACTCCACCAGCAAGGCCATGGAGCTGTTCAAGGCCGAACTGGCGAAGCGCAGCAATGGCGCGCTGACCGCCGAGCTTTTCCCCAGCATGCAGTTGGGCGGCGCACGTGAGAATATCGACGCTGTGCGTGCCGGCACGATCTTCGGAACCTGGATCGGTACCGCCTTCGTCTCCCGACTCGTTCCCGAGGTCGAGGCGATCAGCCTTCCGTTCCTGTTTCCCGACAGCCCGACGGCGCTTCGCATCATCGACGGCGACGTCGGCAAGCTTATCGACGAGAAACTTGCCGCCAAGGGATTCACGGCGCTTGGCTGGATGGAACTGGGCGCGCGCCACACCACCAACAGCAAGCACGCCATCAAGTCGCTCGCGGATTTCAAGGGGCTGAAGGTTCGCATGCAGCCGAACGAGACGCACCTCGCGACGTTTCGCGCGCTCGGCGCCAACCCGATCGCGATGGATGTGAAGGAATTGTACTCGGCGCTGCAGCAGGGCGTGGTCGACGGGCAGGAGAATCCTTATCCGATCATTCAGGCCAATCGTTATTTCGAGGTGCAGAAATACGTGACCAATACCGGCCACTTCTTTGACTTCGCGCCGATCGTCGCGAACAAGAAGCAGTTCGATGCCCTGAAGCCGGACATGAAAACGGCCCTCATGGAGTCGATCAAGGTCGCCGTCAAAGCGCAGCGCGAAATGGCGGCGGAGGCCGACCGTGCGGCGCTTGCCGACCTGAAGGCCAAGGGCATGCAATTCGACGAGGTTTCGCCTGAATTCGCCGCCGATCTGCGCAAGGCGACGGCCGGTATCGTCGACGAAGTCAAGAAGCGCGCGGGCGCCGAACTCGTCGATCGCGTCGTCGCCGAAGCGCACAAGAAATGACCGATACCGCGGCCCCCCCGCCCAACGGCGGGGCGCTCGGCGTCTTCGAGCTTTTTCTGGATAGGCTCGACTGGCTGATGAGCAAACTTGTGATCGCCTCCATGGCGGTCATGGTGACGGTCGTCGTCGCGCAGGTTTTCCTGCGTTACGTTCTGAACATCTCGCTGGACTGGGCGGAGGAGCTTTCGCGACTGTCCTTCGTCTGGTCGGTCTTCTTCGCCATCCCGCTCGGGATCAAGCGCGGCGCGCATGTCGGCGTCTCGCTGATCACCGATCGTCTGCCTATCCCGATGCAGAGCACGCTTTTCCGCATCATGAGCGCGCTCGCCGCGATCATGATGGCGGTGGTCGCTTACGAGGCGGCCCTCCTGACCAAGGAGCAGTGGGACGAGCCGATGTCGACGCTCGATATCAGCATCGGCCTGTTCATGGTGCCGCTGTGCGTCGGGGCCATCCACGCTTTGCTGCATCTCATCTTTGGCGTCTTCAACGGCCCACCGCCGAAACCGGACCTGTCCGCAGAATGAGCGCAACGATTCTCATCACGTTCCTGGTCGTGGCGTTGCTGGGCATGCCGCTGGCCTTCGCCCTGGGCTTCAGCGCGCTCACGGCGCTGACGATGAGCGGCGTCGATTTCAACATGCTGCCGCAGCGGATGATGCATTCGGTGAACGCCTTTCCGCTGATGGCGATTCCGCTGTTCATGCTGGCGGGCGAACTGATGCTGCGCGGCGGCCTCGCGGAGCGCCTGATCGAACTCGCGAATGCCTTCATCGGCCGCGTCGCCGGCGGTCTGGCGCAGGTGACGATGCTGGCGGGCGCCGGCATGGCGTCCGTGTCGGGCGCCGCCGTCGCCGACGCGAGCGCGCTGGCGACCGTTTTGGTGCGCCAGCTTTCCAAGGTCTACGGCGTCGGCTTCTCGGCGGCGGTCGTCGCGGCGGCCGCCAATCTCGGGCCGATCATTCCGCCGTCCAACGCGATGATCGTCTACGCCTATATGGCGGGCAGCACCGTCTCGGTCGCCGGCCTGTTCATGGCGGGCGTGGTTCCGGGACTCATCCTGACGTTCGGGATGATGGCGATCATTCGCATCATGGCGAAGCGGCGCGGCTATCCGCTCACCGGCGAGCCGGTGAGTCTGCGCAACATCGCCCAAGAGATGTGGCGTTCGTGGATGATCCTGCTGATGCCGGTGGTCGTTATCGGCGGCATCGTGTTCGGCGCGTTCACGGCGACCGAGGGCGCCGCCGTCGCCGTGGCCTATGCCGCGCTGATCAGCATCTTCGTGACGAAAAAGCTGAAGGTTTCCGACCTTCCCGATTGCATGCTGCAAGCGGCGATCACGACGGCGATCGTCGGCGCGCTGATCGCCTTCGCGTCGGCCGTGACGTTTCTCGTCACCATCGACCTGCTGCCGATGAAGCTCTCGACCGCGATCCGCGCGTTCACGAGCGATCCGTTGGTGTTCAACCTGATCGTCGCGGCGATGCTCTTCGTCGTCGGCATGTTCCTGGAATCGAACGCGGCCTACATCATGCTGGTGCCGCTGTTCCACCCGATCGCGCTGTCATACGGCCTCGACCCGCTGCACTTCGGCTTCCTGTTCGTGTTCAACCTCGTGCTCGGAATGCTGACGCCGCCGGTCGGCGTCGTGCTTTTCGTCGTCTGCAGCGTGTCGAAGATCACCATGGGCCATATGATGCGGCACCTGTGGCCGTTCGTGGCCTTCGGCTTCGGCCTGCTGTTCGTCTGCATGTTCTTCCCGCCGCTGGTGACGGCGTTGCCGCGCGCGCTTGGCTACTAAGACAGGGCCAGGCGCGGATCGGAGAACAAGGAGCCCCAGCCGGTGACGCCTTGTGGCGGCACCTTGGCCGCGATCAGCGTTTTCCAGAGCGTCAGCGCGATCGAGTCGTAGATCGGCACGCCGAGCTCCGTCTCCAGCGCGGCGGCGACCCGCGCGCCGTGCATGTTGGTGCAGACGATGGCAACGGCGTCGCAGCCCTCGGCGACCACTTGGCGGACCTTCTCGGCAATGGTCTCCTCCGTCACCTCGGCGAAGGAATAATTGTCCTGGAGACCGATATGGCGCTCCGCCGTGCAGGGAAATCCGGCGGCCGCCCAGTTTGCCATGATCTTCTGCTGCACATCCTCGCGATAGGGCGTCACAAGGCCGATGCGGCGCGCGCCGGTGCGCTGGAAGGCTTCGCGGAGGGCAAGCACCGAGGTGCAGCCGGTTATTCCCGTCGTTTCCTCGATCCTGCGCACGAGTTGTTCGTCGCTCGGGAAGCCGCGCCATGCCGCGGACGTGCCGTTCCATGCGATCACGTCCACCTTGGCGTGCGCGAGCAACTCGGCGGCGACGAGAATTTCCTTGTCCTCGAATTGGCTGAGCGCGGCCTCGGACAACGCGATCTCGGTGACCTTGAAGCGCGCGAAATGCGCGGTCACGTGCGGCATCTGCGCCAGCATGGCCTGCGTGACCGGCTCCAGCGCCGTGTTCGAGGACGGCGTGAGCATGCCGATTCGGGTGTGTTTTTTCACGGAATCCCTCCAGGACTTCTTAAGTTTAACGCAGGTCGGCGCGCCGGAGGGCGGGATTTGCGTCCCTGTGCAACGTTCTTTGCGGGCTCGCGGGCAAGGAAGGGGATGCAGGTCTGGCACGACACCAGGACATCTTGACGCGGCGAAAGACGTGCCCAACTAATTCGCATCCGTTGGGGCAGTCACGAATTTCGGCCCTCACGATAGTGGAAGCGCTTCGCTTCCGGAATTTGGCGGGTTTTCACGAGGCGATGCCATCGTGTTGCAAGCAGCCTTAGATCGTTTGATCAACATCGGCGCCCTTCAGATTGTCGAGCCGAACGGGCAGCGCCGGACTTTCGGGGATCGGGACGCCAAGCCCATCGTCGTGCATCTGCACGGCAGACTTACGCCCCTCAAACTCGCCGTGTGGCCCGATTTATATCTCGGCGAAGCGTATATGCATGGTCAACTGACGATCGAGAACGGCAGTATTTGGGATCTGCTCGAACTTCTCGGCCGTAACCTCGCGCAGCAGGGCTGGCATCACCAAAAGCTCCCCGCGCGAATGATGAATGCGGTCCTGCGCTTCATCCACCAGTACAATTCGCTTGGCGCATCGAAGAAGCACGTCGCGCACCACTACGATCTGCCGTTCGAGATGTATCGAAAGTTCCTTGACGGCGATCTGCAGTATTCCTGCGCCTATTTTGTCGATCCCAGCGACTCGCTGGAGGCGGCGCAGACAGCAAAGAAACGACACCTCGCCTCCAAGTTGTTGCTCAAGCCGGGGCAGAAGATTCTCGATATCGGTTGCGGCTGGGGCGGCTTGGCCCTGAGCCTGGCGCGGCGCGAGCAGGTCGACGTGACCGGCATCACGCTCTCGCAGTCGCAGCTCGATGTGGCGCGCGAGCGGGCGCAGTCGGCCGGCTTGCAGGGCCGCGTTCGGTTTGAACAGCAGGACTACCGGGAAATCGGCGGGACGTTCGACCGGATCATATCGGTCGGCATGCTGGAGCATGTCGGCGCGCCCAATTTCGGGACGTTCTTCCATCGCGTCGCCGAACTGCTGGCGGAAGACGGCGTCGCCGTGATCCATGCCATCGGCCGTGCGTCGGGGCCCGATATCACCAGCGCCTGGATCCGCAAATACATCTTCCCCGGCGGCTACATCCCCGCGCTGTCGCAGATTCTGCCCGCGATCGAGAAGTCGGATCTCTGGGTGACGGATATCGAAATTCTCCGGCTGCACTACGCGGATACCTTGCGGGCGTGGCGTACGCGTTTCCTTTCGGAGGCGTCGGGGCTCGTCGATACGCCGTTCCGCCGGATGTGGGAGTATTACCTCGCCATCTGCGAGATGAGCTTCCGCTACGGCGACCTGATGGTGTTCCAGGTCCAGGTGGCGCGGAAAGTCGATACGGTGCCGCGCACCCGTGACTATATGATCGACACCGAGCGCTCTCCGGTCAGGCTCTCGCCCGTGGCGTGAGGGGAGCGGAGACCCGCAGGTGGCCGGAAAGGGCCATTTTACCCCCGGTCCGCGTTGACACCGCGCGCCGCGATCCGTATGTACTCGGCCGACCATTGCAACTTCATCAGGGACAGCCGCGCGGCACCCTCGTCAGCGCCAGATTTTGTCATGAAAGTCCGTAATTCGCTGAAATCCCTGCGGGGCCGTCACCGCAACAACCGCCTCGTCCGCCGCAAGGGTCGTGTCTACGTGATCAACAAGGTCCAGCGCCGCTTCAAGGCGCGTCAGGGCTGAGGTTTCAAAGCCTTCGCGGCGTGAAACTTGGCCGCCGATCCCCTCGTCCAGGCTCTACCCGTTGACGGTGGGCTGACGAAGGCTAGATTGGCTGCATGCGCTTTATCGGTCGGCAAACCGCCGGTCTCACGATTTTCCGCCTCCGACGTTCGCGCCTGACGCGGCGGGGTCTCGCTTGCGCCTTGTTCGCGCTGGTCTGCCTGTCGGGTGTGCCCGATGCCGTGGCCGCTCAGACGATTCCGGGAGCCGTGGACGAGAAGGCGGCCGGCGGCAAGGACGCCGCGCCGCGCGAGCGCGGCCACGATCTTCAGTTCCTGTTCGGAGCGCTCAAGGCGGCGCCGGACGAGGATTCGGCGAAGCTCGTCGAGCGGCGCATCATGGCGCTCTGGCTCGCGTCGGGCAGCGATACGTCGGACCTGCTGATGGCGCGATCCAAGGCCGCGATCGACGGTGAGGATTACGACCTCGCGATCAAGCTTCTCGATGCGATCCTGGAATTGAAGCCCGATTTCGCGGAAGCCTGGAACCGCCGCGCGACGGTTTACTTCCTCAAGAAGGATTACGCGCGCGCGCTCGATGACCTGCGGCAGGTGCTGGCGCGCGAGCCGCGCCATTTCGGCGCGCTCGCCGGGCTTGGCCTGATCCTGCAGGAGTTCGGTGACGACAAACGGGCGCTGGATATTTTCCAGCGCGCCTTGGACGTCAACCCGCACCTCTCCCGCATTCCGGATCTTGTCAAAAGCCTCCGCGAGAAAGTCGACGGGCGCGCGATCTGACGGTGAGGCTGCCGCACTCGTGAGTCCGTCGAAGCTGTAGCGTTCTCACGCGAACCGGGATTCGCTTTGCCCGAATGCTCCAGAGCATGATCTTTGCCGAAAACC